>CAZLHT010000168.1:0-4238 GCA_964559185.1 uncultured Natronomonas sp. | reverse complement strand
TGACGCCCTCGACGCTGCCCTCGCCGCTCATCTTCTGGACGAGGTGCTCGAAGAGCCGGTCGATGTCCAGGGGGTTCTCGCCGACGACGAACGGCTTCATGCGCTCGATGAGTTCGGGGACGCCCGCCCCCCAGTAGGCCTCCCCGGTGCCGACGACGCCCGCGTCGGAGTACACGCGGACGAGCGTCCACGGGAAGTTCCCGTCCACCATGACCGTCTGGACGTCCGTGATCTCGACGTCTCGACCGTCGCCGCGCTCGCCGTCACTGCCCATCGAATCCGCCGAGAGGTCCCGCATCGTGTACTCCGCGTTCGGATCGCGCAGCGTCGCGTGATCGATCACCATGCGGAGCGTTACGTGCCGAGACGGTAAAGTGCCGTCCCGAGTGCGGTTCACGGCCGTCGACCCCTGAGACGGCGGCTACTCCGACGACTTCGGTGGCTCGTGCCCGCCCCGTGAGGATGGAGACGTAGCCGGCGTCGTAGACGTGCTCGATATCGAATCGATCGAGAATCCTCGAAAACGCGGTGGCCAGTTCGTCGAGCTGAATCGACTCTCGTTCGACGAAGAGGCCCCCGTCCCGCAGTTCGATGCCGCCCATATCTCCGCATCGTCGGAAGGTGGGATAAATAGCCGGGCGATATCTTCCGGATCAGAGCCCGCCCGCGGGCCGCTTCCGTCGTGTCTCGATCGGCTCGCCGAAACAGTACATCGCCTCGTGGGCCGTGATTTCGACGTCGAGGACGTCGCCGATTTCGACGCCCCGCTCGGTCGCGTCCGTGAGGATGACCTGCCGGTAGGCCCCGTCGCGACACTTCACCGAGTCGCCGGTTCCGTCCTCGACGACGAGCACCTCGTGGGTCTCGCCGACCATCGAGGCGTGCGCGTCGGTGCAGATCTCGCGTTTCAGCGCCGACATCGCCTTCGAGCGCTCCTTTTTGATCGTTCCGCCGAGGCCCTTCATCTCGGCCGCGTCGGTGCCCGGCCGCTTCGAAAACCGGGTGACGTTGATCTTTTCGGGGTGCGTCCGCTCGAGCAAGGCCATCGACATCTCGTGGTCGGCCTCGGTTTCTGTTGGAAAGCCGACGATGAAATCCGTCGAGAGCGTCCAGTGATCCAATCGCGCGTCGAACGTCTCGACGATCGCCTCGAACTTGTCGACGCGGTGTTGTCGACGCATCGCTTCGAGCACCGCATCCGAGCCCGACTGCACGGGCAGGTGGATGAAGTTATAGAGCTTCTCGTTTTCGGCGAAGACGTCCGCAAGTTCTTCGTGAATGCCGTGGACGCCGCCGGGATTGGCCATCCCGAGCCTGACGCGGAACTCGCCGTCGATCGCACAGATCTCCTCGAGCAGTTCCGGTAGCGTCCGTTCGCCCTCGTCCCAGCCGTAGACGCCGGTATCCTGCCCGGTGATCCGGATCTCCTTCGCGCCGGCGTGGACGAGCGCACGGGCCTTCTCGACGTTTTCCTCCACGGGCGGGGAGTCGACCCGGCCGGTGGCGAACTTCGTGATGCAGTACGAGCAGTTGCTCATACAGCCGCGCGCGATCGGGAGGATGCCGACGACGCCGTCGAGGATCGGCTCTGCGTCGGGCGTCGCCGTCGGGCACTCGCCGTTCGTGACCGCCGCCGGGACCTCGTCCCAGTGGAGCACCTGCGCGTCGATATCTTCGAACGCCTCGCCCTGTGCGAGCGCCATACAGCCCGTCACCACGAGATCGGCGGTTTCGGCGTCGAGTTCCTCGGCGCGCCGAAGCATGTTCCGTTCGGTCTTTTCGACCACCGTGCAGGTGTTGAGGATGGCCACGTCGGCGTTTTCGGGTCCCTCGACGCGGTAGTGGCCCGCATCGCGGAGCGCGCGCTCGATCGATCTGCTCTCACCCCGATTGGACGTACAGCCGTACGTTTCGATGTGGTAGGTGGCCATCGAGTACGTCCCTCTACCGCGCGGTCGATCAAAAGGGCGGCGTTTCGGACGACGGGACTGGTCGGCTGGGCACGTCGCTACGGCTCCGGAAGCCGGAGCGCGAGGAGGACGACCGCGAGCATGATGCCCGCCAAAAGGAAGTACCCCTCATCGAAGAACCCGCGATCGCCGATCGCCCCGAAGAGGACGGGCCCGATCGCGCCGAGCGTCGCCGTCGTGGTCCGGACCGCGCCCAGCCCGGTCCCGCGCACCTCGTCCGAAAATGCCTCCGACAGGAACGACTGCGTGATCGCGCCCGAACCGAGCATCGTGCTCACGAGGGCAGTAATCGCGACGAGTGCCGGGATGCTATCGACCAGCGGCAACACAGCGAACCCCAAAACGGGACCCGCGAGCACGCCGACGAGCGAGCCGCGGGCCCCGATCCGATCGTACGCCACGCCGGCGGCGGGTTTGACGAGAACGCCGCACGCGAAAAACAGGCTGAAGAGGAGCGCCGCCCCCGATGAGGACAGTCCCTTCTCCTCGACGAGGTAGGTCGGATACAGCCCCGTAAACGACTGCCAGACGAGGATGTACAGAAAGAGAATGAAGACGAAAAAGAGCATGTTCGACTGTCGCAGCTCCACGAACATCCTGCGAACGGTTTCGCCGACGCGAATGTCGTCCCCCTTGTCGGTATCCGTATCTGTATCCGTATCCGTATCCGTGTCGGTGTCCGGCTGACGTGGTAGTACCACCCAGAGTGCGACCGCCGCGAGGAGCAGGGGCGGAATGAGAAACGCGAGGCCGGCCTGCCAGGCGACGATGACGGCGAGCGTGCCCCCGATCGGGGGCAGCACGGTCTGGCCCAGATCCCCCGTCGCCATCGTCACGCCGAGTGCGCTCCCGACTCGATCGGGGTACAGGTCCGTGAGGATCGTGATCCTGGCGATCGGATACAGCGACTGGCCAATCCCGACGAAGGCGGTCGCCGCGAACAGCGCGGCCGCCGTCGGCGCGAGGAGCACCGTCGAGATGGCCACTGCGACGACGAGTGCGCCCGCGGTCATGACGGAGCGTTCGCTGTATCGATCCGCCAACATGCCGCCGGGGAGCTGGCCGACCGCGGACCCGAGCCACAGTATCGTCACGAGAAAGCCCGCGACGGTGAGGCTCAGGCCGAACGATTCGCGGAAGTACGGCAGGAGGACTGGATAGATCATCCGGGTGCCCAAGAGCAGCCCCCAGGCGCCCGCGATGACGATCAGCGATCGCCCCGTGCCCCCGCCCCAGAGCGCGCTCGCCTCCCGCCGAATCGGGATGAGCAGGTTCATTCGGCGGGCGAACCCCGCGCGGGTCGTCGCATCGTCTTTGGAGGGAAACTCATCGAGATGGTCTCGGGCGTGAAAGAGAGCGGACTGGTATTTAGTTTCAGCGATGAGGACTCTACTCTCCCTTCCTCCACGGAATGAGCAGTTAGATCGAGGTAGGGAGGGGAGACAACGCCCGAACGTCTAGTTTCGGGGTGAATCGGCATTCTTCCTACCCACGCGATTGAAGAGAATTACAGAAAGTCAAGGAGAAAGCCGATGACTTCAGTCGTGGGTTACTGACCTGCTCAGTAGTTCCACGAGTATATCAGTCCCCAAAGAATTATCCTCACAGATGGACGTTCTTTAAGTATGGATTGGACAAACATCGGAACAATTTCTATCGGACTACTGGGAATTATCCTTACCTCCGTTCTTGCCAATACCGGGGAATATGTCCTCGGATTTGGGCCGCTTCGATTTGACCCTGTTCTCGCCGCCATAGCGGGGTTTGCGTTTCTTGCCGCGTGGGGAATTTTGTCTACATTCGGATGGGATGCCCCGATTCTTGAGGCTCTCGGAAGGTAATGATGAACGGAGTGGTACTTTCACGCTCCAAGATTTCCGACATCCACAAGGCCGCCGAAAGCGGCGCCGGCGATCACGACGAGGACGAGCACGATGAACGCATTGTATGCGATTTTTCTCCGTAGTTCCCCGGCGAGAGCGGTCATCGAACCGCTCCCAATCACCAGTTGACTCCCGTCCCCGCTCGTGACGGTGATCTCGTCGGTTCCCTCCAATTTTCCGCGGACGACGACACCGTCGCCGTCGGCGATTTCGTTGGCTTGAAACCGGGCGGAGTCACTGGCATTCAACGGTCCGAGATCGGCGTCCGGTCCGTGGAGAAGGTCCTCGGAGCCCGAGAGGGAGACATCCGTGTCGGGGTCACCGAGGTGCAACTCGGTCGATTCCCACGGGTCGTTCGTTCCGACTCCACTCGGAACGAGATCCG
>CAZLHT010000167.1:0-4241 GCA_964559185.1 uncultured Natronomonas sp. | reverse complement strand
CGAGTCGTCGTCGGGTTTGGGGGTCGCGTGGGCGGCCTCCTCGTCGACGCTGATGTTGACGGGGAAGGCGGGTTCGCCACCGAGTTCCCGGATCCGATCCTCGGCGTACTCGGCGACCGCGAGGTGGCTCGCGCCCACCTCGACGCGATCGGCGGCCTCGGCACGAACCCGTGCGAGGATCTCGCCCGCCTCGCGGTGTTTCTCGAGCTGCTCGTCGGAGAGATCGGGACTCATACGCCCCCGTTCGGCAGGTCCGATAAAAGGGATTGTGTTCGATCCGCGGACCGAACGCCAACGACGCCTGCCGGCGCAATCGAAACGGCAGGGACAACCGCAACGCTTTCCACCGGTCGGCCGCCGGATATCCGTAGTGATACTCCCCGCCGATTTCGGGTTGCCGCCCGTCCCGTATCTCCTCGCACTCGCGCTCGCGGCCGCGGGTGCGATCGCGTCGCTGTACGTCCGCCGTCCGTCGGTGAGCGCGGCGACCGTCACCGCCCTCGCCCCGTGGATGGCCGCCGGCGGGACGTTGTACGCTCTCTATCAGGCCGGAGCCGTGCCGGGTCGACTCGCGCCGTTTTTCGGCTCGCCGGCGGTCTACGTCACCGTCGGTGTCCTCGGGGGCGTCCTCTGGGCCGTCCTCGCGAACCGACCGAGTGGCTCTTGGGAGCGGGGGGGTGCGCCGGCCGTTCTGGCCGGAACCGGAAGCGCGCTACTGTTGGCATCGCTCGTAGTCGCCGCAGTGAGCCCAACGCCGGACGCCGCCGGCGGGACGCCACGGTTGTCGGGAGCCATTCTCCTGGCCACCGTCGCGGTGTCGGCCGTGGCCTGGCTCGCGTTGGGACGGCTGACGGAGGTCTCCGCGGCCGGAACCGTCGGCGTCCTCGCCGTCTTCGGGCACACCCTCGATGGGATCTCGACGGCGGTCGGCTACGATCTGCTCGGGTTCGGCGAACAGACACCGCTGTCGCGACTCATCATCGAGGCCGGCGCGGTGCTCCCGACCGCCGAACTCCTCGGCGCGGCCTGGCTGTTTGCGCTCGTGAAAGTGCTACTGGGGGTGGCCATCGTCGCGGTCTTCGAGACGTACGTCCGCGAGGAACCGACCGAGGGCTATCTGCTCTTGGGACTCATCGTGGCCGTCGGACTCGGCCCCGGTTTCCACAACCTCGTCCTCTTCGCGATACTGTGAGCCTCGATCGTCGGCGTTCGTCACCGCGACCCCGTCAACGCACACGCATCGAGACGGTTGCGAAACGAGTATACCACCTCGCGGTCGTAGTCGGGCCGTGACGGTCGGATACCTCTTCGATCTCGACGAGACACTCGTGACGTACGATCCCGGCGTTCCGGGTATCTTTCGGAACGCGTGTTCGAGCGCCGGCGTCGAGCCGACAGGGCGCGCCCGGAGGGCGATCGGGCCGGGCTACGTCGAGACGTTCCTGGAGTTCGAGGAGAGCCCCTATCTCGGCGCGGCGCGGGCCGCCCGCGAGGCGGGCCTTCCGATCGATCCCGAATCGTTCGCCGATTGCTACGTCGAGGCCGAGCTGGCGGCATCGCACGTTCCGGAGGGGGTCCGAGAGTTGCTTTCGGAGCTCTCGCCCGTCGGCGTCGTCACGAACGGATACGGCCCCGTTCAGCGGCGAAAGCTGACCGAGACCGGGATCTTCGAGCACGTCGACGCGCTCGTCTGTCCGGACGACGTCGAGGCGTTCAAACCCGACGACGCACCGTTCGACGCCGTCGCGGCCGCACTCGACGCCGAGGAGTACGTGATGGTCGGCGACAGCGTCGAGTACGACGTTCGGCCCGCGAACGCACGGGGGTATCGGACGGTGCTGGTCGGCGAGACAACGGAGGCGGGGGCCACGAAAGACGAATCTGCGGGGTCGCTTCCTGACGTCGAAATCGACGATCCGTCTTCGCTCGCGACGCTCCTGAATCGGCTCTGAAGCGGGTCTGACCGATGCCGGTCCGAGATCCGTTTTGAACCCGACCGACTTTTGGGGACGTCACGCGACGTTTCGATATGGCAAAACAGCCGCATCTCCTCGTCGAACCGGGCGATCTAGCCGATATCGCGCTGGTACCGGGCGATCCCGATCGCGTCGATCGCATCGCCGCCCACTGCGATGACGCCGAGACGATCGCGCAGAACCGCGAGTACAAACTCGTCAACGCGGGCTACGAGGGTCGGAAGGTGACGATCTGTTCGACCGGCATCGGGTCACCTTCGGCGGCGATCGCCGTCGAGGAACTCGCCGCGGTCGGCGTCGAGACGTTCGTCCGGGTCGGCACGACCGGCGCCCTCCAGTCGGGTATCGAGATCGGCGACACCGTTGTGGCGACCGGCGCGGCCAAAGAGGAGGGGACGACGAAGCGCTACGAGAAAGGCGAGATTCCGGCGGTCCCCGATTACGGCGTGCTATCTGCGCTCGTCGAATCCGCCGGAGCGCGTTCCGCTCCCGTCCACGTCGGCCCGATCGCGACGGACGATGCGTACTACGCCGAAACCGACGAGTTCGTGCGAGCGTGGTCCGACGCCGGCCTGCTCTGCGTCGAGATGGAGGCCGCGGCGATCTTCACCCTCGCGCGCCGGAAGGGTCTCGCGGCCGGCGCAATCTGCACCGTCGACGGGAATCTCATCGAGGGAACCCAAAAGGGCGAAACGGAGGATGAAGAGCTCCCCGAGAAGGCAAAGGACAACGTCGATCGGGCGATCCGGGACGCCCGCGACGCCGCCACGACCCAGGAGAGTTAAGCCCCCCCATCTCCGGGATCGGTATCCAGTATTCGATCGATCACACGCGCGGGATCGTCGTTCCCTAAGGCGGATTCGACGAGCAGGCGTCCGCCCAGCACCGACGGACTCAACACGATGTCCGCCCCGGCCCGGCGGAGTTTGCGAACGTTTTCTCGCTCGGTCGCCGACGCGACGATCCGGAGATCGGGGTTGAGTTCTCTGGCGGTCAACACCGTCATCGCATCTTGGGCGTCGTCGTTCGTCGCGACGATGAGCGCCCGCGCGCGCTCTATGTGTACCCGCTGGAGGGGAATCTCGTCGCTGGGGTCCGCCGTGACGACCTCGTGACCGCGTTCGCGAAGCCGTGTCGCGTCCCCCGGGTCGCGGACGATCACGACGGAATCGCTCCCGTCGAGGCTCTCGAGGATCGGTTCGGTCAGGTCGCCGTAGCCGACGACGATGTAGTGGTTCTCCAGTAGGTCGAGTTGTTTGTCGCTCATGTTTCCGAGTGCGGTTGCGAGGCGGGCTTCGATAAGTGGTCCGAGGAGTGTCCCGAGTGCGACGCCGAAACTGGCGACGCCAGTGAGGAGGACGGACATCGAAAAGAGTCGGCCGAACTGCGTGCTCGCGGTGAGATCGCCGTATCCGACGGTTGAGGCCGTCACGAGGGTGAAATAGAACGCGTCCAGCACCGTGTTCACCTCGGAAAACTCCTCGCGGAGGGCGTACGTCCCGACGGTACCGTAGACCTGCACCGCGAGAATCGCGGCGAGGGAGGCGAGTTGAGCCATCGTGAGATCGGCCGTCCGGTCGAAAAATCGGCGATTCAACAGCACGACCGGCATCGAAAGCACCGAGGCGATCACGAGCGGCAGCGAGAGGAGGCTCGATTGCACTAGCCCCTGAATGCCGGTTATCGGCAACAGGACGATCGCCGAGTACCACGCGACCCGGTAGCCGCGCCGGAGGCCGTAGACGCTCACGAGCATCAAAAAGCCGGTCATCGTTCCGGTGAACCCAGCCGTCCGGGCGGCGAACGCCGGAATGTATGCCGCGAGCGGCCCCGATACCTCCGTCGACCCGATGTTGACGATCCCGGTGACGATCGAGAGGGTCGCGACGGTAGCCGTCAGCAGGACTGCCGCGTGCGTGCGTAAAAGCGTCGGGGCGGTGGTATCTCGAGCCCCGTCCATCGCCGAACTCGCCATCACAGACACCGTTTCCGGCCGACCGACTAATAACGCATCGTTCGCGAGGCGGGCCGATCCGGGCCAGGGTTGGCACAGGCGATCCGAATGGGACGAGTTGAGTCGAGCGAAAGGGTCGGGACGTGACGATACGTAACGAACGATATGGGAGGCAGGGAGACAAACTGGATCGACGTTCGAGGGGGTCGAACGGCGATAGTAGTTTATTCCCGGCCGGTATCGATATCTCTATGGCGCAACCGCTTCCGATCGAGATCCTCTTCGGAATTTATCTCGGCGTGTTGACGGGG
>CAZLHT010000166.1:0-4284 GCA_964559185.1 uncultured Natronomonas sp. | reverse complement strand
CGTCTCGATACCGAACCCGTCCAAGTCAACGTTCGAAAGAAGCACAGGGGTGGCATCAACCTCACGACCTCCGATCGGGTGAGCCTCGACGACGAAACAATCATTGGCGTCCTCAGGGAGTACGAGTACGTCAACGCCGACGTGACGATTCGAGACGACCTCACGATAGACCAACTCGTCGATTCGCTACGGGACAACCGCGAGTATCTCCCCTCCGCCGTCGTGGTCAACAAAGTCGACCTCGTCGATCCGAATTACGTCGAGACTGTCGAGGAAAACCTCAGGGCCCACGACATCGACCCCGACGAAGCCGTCTTCATCAGCGCCGAAAAGGAACGCGGTCTCGATTCGCTCAAGGAGACGATCTGGAACGATCTCGGCCTCATCCGCATCTACATGGATAAGCCGGGACGGGGAATCGATCGCGAGGAGCCGCTCGTCCTGACCGAGACGGAGAACACGGTCAACGACGCCCTCGAAAAGCTCGGCGGCAGTTTCGACAAACGGTTCCGCTTCGCCCGCGTCACCGGGCCGTCGGCGAAACACGACGAACAGCAGGTCGGCCGCAATCACGAACTCATAGACGAGGACGTCCTCCGGATCGTCGCCAGAAAGTGAACGCTCCTAGACGGTCGCGACAGGCACAGCACCAAGCGGTTGTGCGACTCGCTGACCGGGGACGATAAAACATATACCGCTCGTTGTGTATCGTTTGATAATGAGTTACCCGGCGCAGTCGCTCGCGGAGATGTCGGTCCTGCCGTACACCGACGTACTCGCGTGGGTCGTCATGGCCTTCTTCGTCGCCGGCGTCCTCGCCCATCGTCGCGACGATCTCGGACTCGCGCGCAAGCTCACCGCCGGCGCGTGGGCCGTGTTCGCCGTCTTCTGGTTCCTGTTGATCCAACACTACGCGTTCGTTGCGCGGAGCGCGGTCGAAACGGCCCTCGTCGTGATCGCGGTGCCGGCGTGTCTCTACGTCGGCTGGCGGCTGCTTCAGGGCCGAAACTCGCTGTTGACACTCTCGCGGGCGATCGCCTTCATGACGCTCATTTACCTCCCCTTCGCGACGTCCGAACTCGCCCGTGGCTTTCTGATCGAAACCGTCGCCTACCAGACGGCGGCGATGATGGACTGGATCGGACTCGCCGGCGGCGTCGAACACATCGAGGATCCGGCCCACGACTCGACGCTCATGAACACCTTCTTCTTCCCCGAAACGGGACGGGCTTCCCGGCTCATCTTTCAGTGCACGGGGATCGGTTCGATAGCGATATTCGGCGGGCTGATCGCGGCCGTCGACGCCCCCAAGCGGAAGAAAGCGCTCGCGGGCACTATCTCGATCGGCATTATCTGGGTGCTCAACATCGGCCGAAACGTCTTCATCGCCGTCGCGAACGGCTATCAGTGGTTCGCCGGGTCGTGGCTCGAGGGGCCCGTGATGTTTCTGTTCGGCCTTTCGGATCCCGCCCGCGTCTCGTTCTTCGTCGCCGATCGAGTAATATCGCAAGGGCTTGCGGTGTTCGTCCTCATTGGGATCGCGTGGTTCGTCTCACGATGGGTGCCGGAGCTGCTCGATATCGGCGAGGAACTCCTCTCGATCCTGCTCGGCCGCGACGTCCGGCTTCGACCGCCCGAGACCGCCACCGACGGGGGTGAACCGGAGCGGTGACGAAGGGCAGATCGCCAGAGGGATCGAACGACGGCGAGGGCATCACCAGGCGGCGGCTGCTCTTCGGCTGCGGGGGGACACTCGCGGCGGTCGGCGGTGGACGCGCGATCTACAACACCCGGCTCGGCTACGGCGAGTTCGGGATGGGAACGAACCTCCTTGAACAGAAGTTGACGCCGCTTCTCACGGAACGATTGTCGATAACGTACGACGAGACGATCAACGGGACGGGGGTGCGGTGCGACGGCTCGACGATCGTCGTCGAATCGGACGACGAAGTACACCTCTCTATCGAAGAGGACAATCGAGTCACCGCGGCACGGCTCGATCGAACCACCGGACTGGACGGACGACTCGAGGAACTCTTCGTCGACCTGTCGGCGTTCCACGCCGACGAATACGACTTCGAGTTCTTCCAACCCGATGGGTTCTTCGAGCGACTCTCGGGTACCACCCACCGCCCGGAGTTCGTCGCCGCGATCAGGGTCGGGCGGGACCGGGCGGTCGATCCCGACGTCGTCGAGCGGTTTGCCGGCGTCGATCCGGCCGAAATCGCCGAATTGGTCGACGGGCTCGTCGGGGGCTTTCGCGAACACACCAGCTACGACGTCCCCCGGTACCTCGCGGGCTCGATCGAGGACAACGTCATCTTCGGCGTCCATGACCTCCGACAGTACTTCGAGGACGACGTCGACTTCGAGTCGCTGATCGAGGCCGACGGGACCGGAATCTTCTGCTGGGAGTTGGTCTTTCGGTCGATCGAGGCGTTGCAGGCCGTCGCGCCGATCGAGCAGTCGGCCCCGATTGCGGCCTGCTACGTGAGCGATCGCCGGCACAAACACGCCTTCACGGGGGTCATCAGCGCGATCGAAGCGGGTGGCGAGTTGCGGCTGCCGGTGACGTTTCTCGATTACACCCACTCGACGATGTACGACGACGCCCGGATCACGCCGATTACCGGCGACGGACTCGCAGCCTACGACGACGGTCACAGGGCCGACGATATCTACCACTGGTAGATCCGGATTTCGTCTCTCGAATTTCGGCCGTTCGATCCCGAGGCTCAGACCGGTTCCGGAAGTGTTCCGTCCGGCGCGCCGGCGAGTTGCGAGAGGGCCTCGTGCTCGATGAGATGAAGCTCGCCGGGGATGACGAGAAGATGCAGCGGGTCGCCGAACGACCGGTCGGCGAGCGTCGAGAGCCGATCCGCAACGACGATCGGATCGGGCCCGCCCGCTCTAGCGACGACAACGCCGACGGTGGGGGCATCCAGTTCCCCGGCCAAAAGCTCCGCCGCGGAATCGGCGGTCATGTACTCCTCGTGGGCCGGATCCTGCCCCTTCGGTCCGATTCCGACCTTGATATCCAGATAGACGAGCGTGTGCAGCCCGCGATCGCGGTTGGCCTCGATCGTTCCGAGCACGCTCCCGGGGACGCCGTCGGCCCCGTGGGCGTACGGAAAGGGCAGCGTCGTCGCCTTCCCGAAACGGTAGTTCTGGAGGCCGGTCAACGAAGCCGCCGCCGAATCGGCCGTCGTTCCGTGAACCAGGTGCGTGTCGATCCCCCGATTGGCAGCCCGGAGCCGCAAGTCGACGTGCGTCGTCGAGATCATCGTGTCGCCGGCGGTGAGAAAGACGACGTCGTCCTCAGCCGCGGCGTCGAGGATCGGTTTCGGTGCCTGTTCGACGCCGGGGCGATCGCGAACCTCGATATCGACGCCGTGGAACGCCGACAGCTCCTCGACGGTTGCGCCGGCCAGTTTGCTTGTGTAAAACTCCGCAAAGACCCGATCGCCGTCGGCGATGGCGTTGCGGCCCTCGACGGTGATCGATCGCTCGTCGTAGAGTCCGAGGCCGACAAATGTGAGCATACCGACGTTCGACTCCGCGTCGGCAAAAGCGCCCCGTTCCGTTGGTCTGCCGGGTCTTCACGGTCGCGCCGATCGGCGACGGCCTGGTCGCCCCGGAGCGTTACACTTACCGCCGCCGCTCGCCGACGGTTCGGTATGTCGATCCGTTGCGTCCGCGCTGACCGCGAGAACGGCGAGGAGATCCGCCGCCGTCTCGCCGAAGCGGGGGCGCTCTCGGGCGAGCACGAGATCGAACTCGAGGACGGGAAGATCTATCTCCCGCTCGACCCGGCGGTCGATCCGGGGACGCTCGATCTCGATCGCGACCCCGATCTCGCGATCGTGGACCGATCGGTCGACCGCCGCGAGACGCAGACGTTTCCCGGGGACCTCCTCGGCTTCGAACCCGCCTACGAACGGCTCGGCGAGATCGTCATTGTCGACGAAGCGGACGATGGGCAAGCCCGAGAGATCGCCGAGGCGATCCGAGCGTCCGATCTCCGCGCCGAGACGATCGTCAATCGCGCGTCGCCGATCGAGGGCGAACTTCGAATCCGGCGGTGGGACGTTTTGGCCGGCGAGAGCACCGAGACTGTACACCGCGAGTACGGCTGCGAGTTCGAACTCGACATCGCCGAGGTGTACTTCTCGCCGCGGCTCGCGACCGAGCGCCACCGTGTCGTCGATGCCGTCGAATTCGGGGAGCGCTTCTTCGACATGTTCGCCGGCGTCGGCCCGTTCGTGATCCCGGCAGCTAAGCGAG
>CAZLHT010000165.1:0-4296 GCA_964559185.1 uncultured Natronomonas sp. | reverse complement strand
CGATACGCCCGCGGAGTTGATCGCCCGCCACGGTGGCGATAGCCGACTCGTCGTCGAGGCTGTAGACGAAACACTGGCGAGTGAGACGCTCGAGACGGCTGGTTACGAGCGAATTCTCGACGAGCCCCACGTCGCCGTTCCGGCCGGACCGACCGAAATTTCGGTGATCATTGAGGCACTCGAGGACGCCGGAGTCGACTACGAGGGACTCGTCTGGCGACAGCCATCCCTCGAGGACGTCTACGTCGCGCTCGCCGGGGGCGGCGCGGCGGCGGAGGAAGAGCGATGAGCCGCGTCGGCCGGATCGCGGCCGAGGCGACAGCCGCCTGGCACGCCTTCACCCGCCGACGGACCGCGGTGTTTTTCACGTTCTTCTTCCCCGTGATCCTCGTGTTGATCTTCGGGGTACTGGTCCGGACCGAATCGGCCGGGGGAGGGCTGTTTTCGGAGCCTCCTGGCTACTACGTCGCCGGGTACATTGCCGTCGTCGTCCTTTTCACCCCGCTGTCTCGGATCGGAAGCGAAGTCGCCCGCCACCGGGAGGGCAACCGCTTCGAGAAGCTCGCGACGACGCCGCTGACGCGGCCCGAGTGGCTCCTCGCCCAGACGCTGGTCAACGTCGTCGTCATCGGTCTCGCGTCGCTTTCGATCCTCGCGATGGTTGTCTTCGCGACCGATGCGACCTTCGTCCCCTCCCCCCTCGTCATTCCCTACGTCGCACTCGGCGTCGCGCTGTTTTGCGGATTCGGCGCGCTGTTGGGCCGTCTCGCAGACTCCCAGGACGGCGTCATCGCTGCCTCGAACGGCGTCGCGATCCCGCTTTTGTTCCTCTCGGAGACGTTCGTCCCGCCGGAGCTGTTGCCCGCGTGGTTTGTGCCGTTCATGGAGCTATCGCCGTTGACGTACTTCGCGCGCGGGCTTCGAGCCGCGACGTACGAACCGACGTCCTCGACCCAGGGCTCCGCCCCCATGGGACTCGCTGGCGCGGATCCAACGTCGAATCTCGCCGTTCTGGCGCTTCTCGCGATCGTCTTCTTCGTCGTCGGCGCGTACGCGCTTCCGCGGACCGATTGATCGCCTAAAGCGCGGAATGCGCCACTACGACCGATCCTCTCGCCCCCTCGTCCTCTCTCTCGCGCGCTGGATGGCCGCGACGCGCTTGTCCCGGCGTTTGATCGCCTCTGCGAGCGATTCCTCGTACTCGTGGAATCCCGCTCCCGACTCGACCCCCGTTCGGCCCTTGGCGAGTCGATCCTCGAACGCCGGGCCGGCCTCCGTCGCGGTCGAAAGATGCGGAAAGAGGTCGTCGGCGATGTCGCGGAACAGATCGACGCCCGAGAGGTCGGCCGTCTCGAAGGGGCCGACCGCCGCGGTTCGGAGCGCGTAGCCGTCCCGGACGGCGCGCTCTACGTCATCCAGTGAGGCGACGCCCTCCTCAATGAGGTGGGCGCACTCTCGCAGCACCGCGAACTGGATCCGGTTCCACACGAAGCCCGGGACGTCGCGTTCGACGACGATCGGATCCTTCCCCACGCTCTCTACGTATTCGACCGTTCGTTCGACGATCGTATCGGCCGTCTCCTCACCGCGGGTGACCTCGACGAGCGGGAGCAGGTACGGCGGGTTCCACCAGTGACAGCCGACAACGCGCTCGGGATCGGAAACGAACTCGCCGAGTTCCGTGATCGGAATCCCGGACGTGTTGGACGACAGCACCGCATTTTCGGGCGCGGCCGATTCGACGGCCTCGAACACATCTCGTTTGATCTCGCGGTCCTCCGAGACCGTCTCGATGACCAGTTCTGCTTCGGCGACGCCGGCGGCGGTATCGAGTGTAAAATCGATCGACTTGCGGATCGCGTCTGGTTCCTCGGCGAGCATCTCCTCTCTCCGCAAGAAGGAGATCGCGTCGGAAACCGTCTCGCGAGCGGTCTCTATGTTCGATTCGCGGTGGTCGAGTACCGTCGCCGCCGTTCCGTGACGGGCAAACTGGACCGCGAGTCCCGTGCCCATGGTGCCAGCTCCGATGATCGAAACACGTGAAGGTGGGGCTGCCATGCCACCGGTTGTGGCACTATCGACAATAAAGCTGTGGACCCGAGCGCCGGGCGGCGACCACTCATCCCGCCACGGCTGGACGACGGTTCGAAAAGATACAACCAATCCGCCCGCTCAGGTTCGATCTTCGACCAGTTCGACGACGTAGCCGTCGGGACCCTCGATGAACGAGACACGGGCGTCCGCCACGTCCACGCTCAGCGGACCCTCGACGACTTTACAGCCGGTTTCCTCGACCATTCGCTCTGTTTCGGCGTCGGCATCGTCGACGGACACCGCGATGTGATCGATGGTCTTGCGGTCGGAATTCGGCGGTCCCTGGTCGGGGTCGTACCGGAGCTGGATCTCGCCGTGCTCGCCGCCGACGTAGACGTTCTCGACGCCGTCGAGCGTGAACGACCAGTTCTCCTCGAGGCCGAGGCCGTCGACGAAGAACTCGCGTGCATTTTCGAGGTCCGATACCCAGATCGCGGTGTGGATGACGTCCATATCTTCTCATCGACGCTGACTCCTTTAAAACCTCCTCCACGATCGAACGTTCGGAGCCGGGTTATCTCGGTTCCAACCGCGAGAGGATCGGTATCTCGTCGATCCGATCCCCGTCGAGTTCGTTCCACTCGATCGCCATCGGTTTCCGCTTTGTCTCCCTCGTCCGAAGCACCCGTTCCGGCGTGACGATCATATCCATCGGCACGTCGTGGGTGGCGGTGGGGATCTCATCGTCGACGACCTGTCTCTCGTGTACCGTCGTCGCGGTCGTCGTCCCCCCGTCGAGGAGATCGAACTCCTGCAGAATCCCGAACTCGATGTCGCTGTATCCTTCGCCCTTGCCCACGCGAGCGTCCCGATCGTTCACCGCGACGCTTCCGGAGACGATCAGGTCGATCGGCTCCACATCCTCCGGCCCGACCGGCTCTCCGAATTCCGAACAGCCGCCGACGGTCGTCGCGGCGTCGACGTCGTCGATCTCCTCGGGATCCAATCGAAGAAAGCACTTCGCCTCGCGAAGCCGTGGGATGGCCACGTAGAGCGTCTTACCCGCCCGCAACGCCGCTCGACGAACCGGCAACTGTGGCGCGTCGGGATTAGACTTGATCGCGTTCGCCGCCCGCCACGCTTCGCTCCCCGCGAGTCGCTCCGCCGCCTCGTTCGCACCGGCGAAATTCGGGATCCGTCCGTGGGGCGGAAACGGAAATCGGGCCTCCCCGCTCTCATCGAGTTCGTCCCAGATCCGTTCGCGCAGTTCCGCTTTGTCGGTCATCGAACCTATGCCATCCCTCGAACGAACTCGATCTGTTCGGGCCCGTAGTAGAACGTAAGCATGAGGTAGGCGACGATCCCCAGCGCGAGACTGACGAGCCACGCCGTCACCGCGATCCGACCGACTCGTGCATGGGCGGTTTGCTTCAACTCTGCGGGGGTCCTGGTCAATCCGAGCGTGATCGCATAGAGGACGAACGGAACCGCGACGATCGAGAGGAAGATGTGTATCCCGAGTGTGCCCAGATAGACGCTTCGGAACGGCGCACCGGCCACGATTTCCTTTCGTCCGCCGCCGCCCGTCTTGAGCAGGTACAGGACGAGAAAGAGGAGGATCAACGCGAATGCCGCGATCATCGTGGCGCGGTGTTTTTCGATCCGCCGGGTTCGGATCCAGTAGATCCCGGAGAGGAGACAACCGATCGTCGCGGCGTTGACAACCGCGATGGCGTGCGCCAGGAGATCGACGGTCGATTCGGAAATCTTCGGGTAGATTCCAGTGTCGCCGTACAGCGTTCCGACGACGACGACGTAGCCGACGATGGTGAGGACGGCCGCGAGTGCTCGGGGGTGCTCGCGGGCGATCCCCCCGCGTGCTATGGACATACGTCCCCGTTCTCGTCCCGCCCCAATGGTCGCTTCGCTTTCCCAGCCGACGCTGGTTTTCGTAGTCTCTCGTCGAATCGAGGCGGCGCTCGACCCGCTGGCCGATGATCCAGAACTCCGATCGCGTCTCGGCGACAACGCGACGGTAACAGCCTTTCGGCAGGATCTCGACTGGGTTCGAACAAAACTTTTCGACGCCTACGACGTGGCTCGCGAGCGGGCGATTGCCGACGGAGTCACAGCTATTTTAGCCCACATCGTCAAAGCGACGAACGTGTGGACCGTCACGACGGTTACGGACGCGTATCACCCGGACGATCCGCACGTAGGGTACACCGGCCGCCACGGCTACATGTCGACAAAGAGCGTCGA
>CAZLHT010000164.1:0-4298 GCA_964559185.1 uncultured Natronomonas sp. | reverse complement strand
CTTCTCTAAACTCGGCGATCGAGCCCTGAAGCTTGATTTCGGCACGACAGAGTTCGGGATGGTGAACGCTCGTGAGATCGATCTCCTGAACGTTCGCCTCCTCAATCAGTTCGTCTTTGTGCCGGAACGGAACGTCCGCGGCCTGATCCATCTCCTGGATTTTGAGTGCGTCGTACGCCGTCGCTGTCGGCTTATATCCGCCTTTTGGCCCCGGTACCCCCTCGACGAGTTGGAGGGCTTTGAGACTCTGCATCTGATTCCGTATCGTTCCGGGATTTCGGTCGACGCGTTCCGCAATATCTTCTCCCTTCACCGCTCGCTCCGATTCCCGAAAGAGGTTGATAAGCTCTTGAAGGATCGTTTTCTGGCTGGGGGTAAGTTCGATCGATGACATAATCGATACTTTGGTAGTTTAAGACTTAAAGGCGACGGTGGGTGTCAAAGTAGTAATCCACGATGAACGTCCCGATATTGGACGTATAGCCGGCAATTATGGGAAACCCCGCTCAAGATCGATCGCGATCGTTTTTACGTTCTCGTTTCGAAGACCACGTATGGATCTTCGGGTTATTGGCGTTCCGATGGACCTCGGGGCCGACCGACGTGGAGTCGACATGGGTCCGTCGGCGGTCCGATACGCGGGGCTTTCCGACGCGATTCGCGCGCTCAAGTATTCCTACGAGGATTCTGGCGATCTGCCAGTCCCGCATCCCGAGGGACGGGATCCGAACGCCGAACGGCCACCGAATGGGACGGCGAAATACTTACGAGAAACTCGATGGGTCAGTCGACGCGTCGAGAGCGCCGTCAACGACGCGCTCGAAGAGGGTACGTTCCCGCTCGTGTTGGGGGGCGATCACTCGGTCGCAATCGGAAGCATCAACGGCGCGAGCCTCGATCGAAATCTCGGAGTGCTCTGGATCGATGCTCACGGGGATTTCAACACGCCAACGACGACGACGAGCGGGAACGTTCACGGCATGCCGATCGCCGCAATCCTCGGGCGAGAAGCCTTCGGACAGATGCCGTGGTCACGTGCGAACGTGGAGGAAAAAAATATCGCGATGGTCGGACTCCGAGATATCGACGAGGAGGAGCGTACGGCGATCGACGAAAGTAGCGTACGTGCGTACACGATGAGTGACATCGATACGCGGGGAATCGTCGCGATCGTCGAAGACGCGATCGAGGCGGCGATGGACGGTACCGACGGATTCCACGTCAGCTTCGATATGGACGTTCTCGACCCTGCGGAAGCACCGGGCGTCGGAACGCCCGTCCACGGCGGACTCACGTATCGGGAGGCTCACGCGGCGATGGAACTGGTCGCCAAAACGCACGCCTGCATTTCGATGGAGATCGTAGAGGTAAATCCGATCTTGGATTCACACAACAGGACGGCTGAGCTGGCCGTCGAACTCGTTTCGAGCGCGCTCGGAAAGAGGATCCTTTGAAACCCTACTCGTCGTCGAACTCGTCGGCACCAACGACGTCGACTCCGGCGACACGATCCATCTCGTTCAACCGCATGACAACGACTCCTTTCGTATTTCGTCCGACGGTGGAGACTTCGTCGACGAGTGTCCGCATTATCTGTCCGGATTCGCTCATTATAACGAGGCTGTCCCCCGTCGAAACCGCGTTGATCGAACAGACGGGGCCGTTTCGTTCGTCGGTTTTGATATCGATGAGACCCTTCCCGTACCGAGACTGCCGGCGATACTTCGACAACGGCGTCCGCTTGCCGAACCCGCTTTTCGTCACGGTGAGCAGATCCCGATTGTCGTCGAACTCGGCCGCGACGAGTCCGGCGACCCGGTCTTCGCCCTCGAGTTTGATTCCGTTGACGCCTCTGGCCGATCGGCCCATCGGCCGTGTGTCCGATTCGGCGAAACGGATCGTCATTCCCTCGCGGGTGCCGAGGAGGAGTTCTCCGTCTCCTGGAGTGACTTCGACGTCGACGAGTGAGTCGCCGTCTTCGAGCCGAAGCGCTCTGATACCGCCCGAGTGGACATTTTCGAATTCCGAGACGGCCGTCCGTTTTACGTAGCCTCCTTCGGTCGCCATCGCGAGATAGCCCTCGTCGATATCGTCCGTATTGACGACGGCGGTGATCTCCTCGTCGTCGTCGAGATCGATGATGTTGATCGCGGACGTTCCGCGCGCCGTCCGGCCCATTTCGGGAAGTTCGAAAACTTTCAGCCGATAGACCTGTCCCTGGTTCGTAAAACACAACAGATAATCGTGCGTCGACGCCGTGAAAACGGTCGAGATTCGGTCGCCGTCCTTCGGCCGCGAACCGATGATCCCTTTGCCGCCGCGGTGTTGGGGATCGAACCCTGAAAATGACATTCTCTTGACATAATCGGATTCAGAGACGACGACAACGACTTCTTCTTCGGCGATGAGATCTTCTCTCGTCACCGACCCGGCGTCTTCGATGACACTCGTCCGTCGGTCGTCGGCGTACTCGGCTTTCACTTCGCGGAGCTCGGTTTTGATGACCCGGAGAAGTTCGCTCTCGTCGCCGAGAATCGTTTCGAGTCGCTCGATTTCGGCCTGGACGTCCTCGTACTCGGATTCGATTTTGGTGGCCTCCATCGATGTAAGCGATCCGAGTTGCATCCGAACGATGTGCTCTGCCTGCTCCGCCGAGAGCCCGTACTCCTTGCGGAGACCCGCCATGGCCTCGTCCCGGTCCTCGCTTTCGCGGACGATTTCGACGACGTCTTCGACGTTGTCGAGCGCGATGAGCCGTCCTTCGAGGATGTGCGATCGGTCCTCGGCCTCGCCGAGTTCGAACTGCGATCGTCGTCTCACGACCTCTCGTCGGTGCTGGACGAATTCCTCAAGGAGTTCTTTTAGGTTCAGTACACGGGGTTGCCCGTCGACAAGGGCGAGCGAGATGACCGAAAAGGTGCTCTCGAGGTGGCGTTCGAGCAGCTGGTTTTTTACCACGTCGACGTTCGCGCCGCGTTTACACTCGATCACGACTCGAATGCCGGTTCGATCGGACTCGTCCCGAATATCGCTGATTCCCTCGATTTTACCCTCCTGTACGTCCTCGGCGATCCGTTCGATCCGTCTCGCCTTGTTCTCCTGATAGGGTAGTTCCGTGACGACGAGTCGATCGCCGCTGCGCTCTTCGTATTCCGTCTTGATTTCGGCCCGAACGCGGAGTCGGCCACGACCCTCGGTGTAGGCGTCCCATATCCCCTCCCGGTTGACGATATTCGCCCCAGTCGGGAAGTCGGGGCCTTTGATGTATCCGTCCGAATCCGGCGTGTCGATGAGGTCGGCCACCGAACAGTCGGGGGAATCGATGAGGTAAATCGCCGAGTCGATGACCTCGCCGAGGTTGTGCGGTGGGATATTCGTCGACATCCCGACGGCGATTCCCGATGCCCCGTTCACTAACAGGTTTGGAATTTTCGAAGGTAATACCGCGGGTTCAGTCAATCGATCGTCGTAGTTCCCCGCGAAATCGACGGTATCCTTGTCGATATCCGCAAGCAGTTCCTCCGCGATCGGAGCCATCCGTGCCTCCGTGTAGCGCATCGCCGCGGGCGGATCGCCGTCGACGGAGCCGAAGTTCCCCTGTCCGTCGACGAGGGGATATCGGAGCGAAAAATCCTGCGCCATTCGGGCGAGGGCATCGTAGATGGCCGAATCGCCGTGCGGGTGGTAGTTACCCATCGTCTCGCCGACGATCGAGGACGATTTGCGATGACTCGTGCGGGACGTGACGCCCATCTCGTTCATCGCATGGAGAATGCGACGCTGGACGGGTTTGAGCCCGTCGCGGGCGTCGGGCAGCGCCCGCCCAACGATAACGCTCATCGCGTAATCGATGTAGGACTGCTCCATCTCGTCTTCGATCCGCACCGGGTCGACGTTCTCCGCTGGCACGTCCGGCGTCTCGGGGGCTCCCGAACTCATATATCGATCCACTCCGCTTCCTCGGCGTGTTCTTTGATGAACTGCTTTCGCGGGCCGACGGCATCGCCCATCAACACGCTAAACATTCGGTCCGCGGCGGCTGCATCTTCTATGGTGATCCGTTTCAGGATCCGATTCTCCGGGTTCATCGTAGCGTCCCAGAGCTGTTCGGGGTTCATCTCACCGAGGCCCTTGAACCGTTGGACTCGCGTCGGGTTACCGCCGCAGATTTCCTCAATGATCCGTTCCCGTTCGGCTTCCGTCATCGCGTCGTACGTCTCTCCATCGTACCGGATTAGGTAGAGGGGCGTCTGGGCGGCGTATACGTATCCGGCTTCGATCAGTGGTGTCATGTGTCG
>CAZLHT010000163.1:0-4325 GCA_964559185.1 uncultured Natronomonas sp. | reverse complement strand
GTCGTCACCATCCCCGTCAACCGTCCGTTCTCGTTGACGACAGGAAGTCGTGAGATGTCGTTTTCGCGCAGGACGTTGATCGCCTTGCCGAGATTGTCGTCCTCCCGGAGCGTGATCACGTCGTCGGTGTGGATCTGCTCGACGGTGAGAACGTCGAGGTTCCCCAGTACCGCCTCGAGAATGGCGTCCTCGGTGACGATTCCCCAGAGTTCGCCGCCCTCGAAGACCGGCGCGACCTTCGTCGCACCCTCAACGAGCATGCGGGCGACGTCGCGAATATCGTCCTGCCGTCCCACACGGGGGACGTTACTTCGGACAAGAACTCGCACTTTGGCGTCGTCTTCGATGTGCGATTGCAGCAGCTGCCGTTCGGTGAGGACGCCCGCGTACTCGCCGTCGTCGACCACGACGAACCCCTTCGGGTTCTCGCGATCGAACAGCGATCGAACCTTTCCGAGCCGCTCGTCGAGTGCCACCTCGATGTACTCCTCGGTAGCGATATCTGCGATGTTCATCTCCGTTTGGAAACCTCGCTTCGACGGCTATTGAAAGTACCTCACGATTAGTACGAAACGGAGGGGATACGTTCCCCCGCTCCGATCGTTTGCCGCGGCGGTCGAAAGCCCCGAAACGGCGGTTCCGTGGGTGGCGAGCCGAATCCGGCGATCGTGACGCTCGGCGTTAATGCATTCTTCGGTCAGATGGTACGGAGATCGTCGACCGCGGACGATCGGATTCCGGCCGCCGCCACCCGATCGGCTCGACAGAGGATTTCCGCTTCGAGCGTCGCCGGCTCGACGGCGGTTCGGTGCGAGTGTGAAAGGACGACGTGGAGTATCTCCGTTGGGAGATCCGCGCGCGCGGCGACTGCGACGCCGTAGTAAGGGTGCCCGAGGAGGTGGCCAATCTCGGTCCGTTCCATGCCGTGGAACTCATAGATCTTGGAGATGTCGTGAACAAGCCCGCCCGCGACGATCGTATCGAGGTCTAACTCGGAAGTGGATCGACGCTCCGAAAGCAACTCCGCAAGGGCTACGGCACACGCCGTCACGTCCCGAACGTGCTCCACCAACGTGGCCTCGTCGGGAGTCATTCCGAGGTTCTGCTGTGCTGGCGGAAACCACGGAACCGTCTCGAGCTCGTCGACGGCGATCCCGTTGGCCGCCGCAGCGGTCGTCCACGCCGAGGAAACGCCCGTTCGAAGGGTTTCGTCCTCGATCGTCTCGAGTTCGGGGAATACTTCGTCGATGTCCATACGGAGCTCACATCGGGGGGCCTCTAAACACTACGGAACGAAGTCTATCCCCACTGGAGCCGCACTATACGGCGGAGAATTCGCTACCGTAGCGATCCATCGTCGACCAAAAACGCGTTAATCGACCGTCCGGTCAGCTTCGACCGCTGTCGAGTCGGTAGCGGTACGGCTGATCTCTGATGACCTCGACGTCGCCGATCTCGGCCTCCCGCCCGAGCACCGTCGCGATCTGGTGGGCACTATCGAACTCCTCGCCGTGCTTTTCGAGAAGGTCAAGGATCTCCCTAGCTGTCAACGGCTCGTCGGGGTCGGCCTCCGAGAGCACGGTTCGGATACGTTCGAACTCACCCCGGCGTATGCGCATACGCTCACTCAAGGCGTCACCTACCATAAGTATCAGTCAGACGAATGTCAGACGGTCGGTCGGGAGAAACCGACGGACTGCGAATCGTCGCCCGTCAGATGCGATCGCGGATGTCGTATGATCGATGTACGGGGAGCCACTACGAAACGGTGAATGAACGAATCGGCTGGAGAGCGAAACCGTCGAGGCCGAGCACCGCTCCGACTCGTCGGAACGGTCGGAGAACGAAACGGTTAGACGGGAGCGTCGAACTCGGATTCGAACTCGCGCTCTCGGCGATACTGCTCGACAAACGCTTCGACGTCGAAGCGTAGCATCTGCCCTTCGAACCGTTCGGCGGTCTCGTCGTCGCCGTGACTCGCGGCGTGTTCCATCAGTTCGACGAGCAGTTCGACGACGATCTCGTGGAGTCGACGGGACTCGAAATCGCACACCCAAAGGAGTGCGTAGCCGATCCGCCCGTCCTCGGAGACGTCGGCGACCGCGACTGCATCCGAAAATTCCTCCGTGACCATCCCCATGACATGGGGAAGGCCGAACTCGGGAAACTCGTCGGCCGTCTCGGTCGCCTCGCGAAGCACCTCGACGACCGCCTCGGGGACGAACCGGGAGACTGGGTGCGCGTCGACGACGACGGCGTGGGTTCCGCCGCAGTCACAGTAAAACTCCCGCACGCCCAGATCGATGTCGGTTGGATGGATCCACTCACCGCAGGGGAGTTTCAGGCGTTCGTCGTCACCTCCGGGGACGCGCGGCTTCGTCATTACACGTACTCGACCGCGGGTCGGGTTAAAAACAGCGTTTGGCTACCGGGGAAGATCGTTGGGACCCAACGCGGCGTCGTAGGGATCTCTCTCCTCGTCGGACTTCGACTCGATCGGATCCTCCGAATCGTCGTCGATCTGAACGTACGCCCGGGTCGCGACGGCGGCACCGAACGCCGAGAGCAGGCCGCCGATGGCGGCGGCGACGATGACCCCGCCGGTTGTCGAGACGACGCCGAAGACGGCGGCGCTGACCTGTTCGAGTTGCGAGACGATCACCAACACGAACCCTATCAGAAACACCTCGATTCGATGACCTTTCGTGATTCGCCAGGAATCAGCCATCGCCTGGACGAAGTTCTTGTTCTTGATCGCGATTTCCTGTCTGAGGAAATAAAAGAGGACGGCGAGGATGACTCCCGGCAACAAAAAGAACAGCAAACCGAGGATGATGAGCCCCCAGACGACGATCCCTCCGATGAATCCGTTTACCGTCGCGAACAGGATGTTTTCCGTGACGAGATCGCTCGTGGCCGCTTCGGAATCGTCGGTCCCGAAGACGCGAACGGCGACGATCGAGACCGCCTCCGCGACGAAAGCGAGCGCCAACAGTCCGCCGACGGCGGCTCCGGGCGAGAGACCGAGTGCGAGCGGGGACGTCGCCCGAACGTTTTCGAGCGTCGTCTCGAACTCGGCGATGGCTTGGTCGTACTCGGCCTGGCCGATACCAAGCTCCTGGGGGGACATCCCCTGGAACGTCGAGAGCATCCACTCGCTGAGGGCGACCGATAGCGTCTGGAACAAGACGGTGGTGAGGAGAGCGATACCGGCGAAGGCTACGGCCAGGATTAGGCCGTTCCTCGCGGTCGTTCGGGACGCGCCCTCGCGGAGCGCTTGACCGATGTCGAGACCCATATGCACGTGCGCGTCCGCCGGCCTCTTAAGGGTAGCCGAATCTCACGCGTCGAAGGATGTTCGATGGAGCGTCGAACTACGGCCAGTCGTCGCGTCGTTCGACCTCGGGCTCGTCCGGTTCGTCCGCTTCGGCGAGGTCCCAACCGGCCGCCTCGGCGGCGTTTTCCAGCGGGAGGAACTCCCACTCGACCGATTCGGCGAGCGACTCGTCCTCGTCGGAGATTCCGATGAAGACGTGGCGTTCGGTCTGGAACTGGTCCCGGACGCTTTCGAGGCTCTCGGAGCGGCCTCGAGGACCGGAAAAGAAATCCTGACGAATCCGATTTTTTCGCGTGAAATTCGTCACGACGTACGTTGGTTTCTCGGAGATGACTCCCACGTACTCGCTCCAGGAACGGGCGTCCGAGAACACCGCCTCAGGGTTCGCCAGTTCTTTGAGCGCTTGCAACTCGAACGCGAGCGTCATATCCGATGAGCCGCCGCCATCCATACTTCGAAGAAGAGGGACGATCGGAGAAAGTCCTGTCGGATCTCACCGGCGACGGTTATCGGTCCCTGAATGGGAAGCGATTCGCTCAGTCGGCGGTCGCGGGATCTTCAAAGGCCTCGATGTGGACGCCCTCTTTGAGAAGGAGGTCCGTCCGATCGGAGACGTCGAGCCGCTTGCGTGCGAGCTTTTTCAACACGGATTGGGCCGAGAGGTCGCCGATGAGCACGCCGCCGATGACGCGGCCGTCCTTGAGCGCGACGCGTCGCCACGTTTCGTCTCCGTATTTTCGCTCGACGGTGTCGTCGCCCCGGGTCGGGTGTCCGAACGAGAGGAAGGGGAAATCGAAGTGCGTGATCGAGTACGAGGAGACCCATCTGAACTCCGCCTCGGGACCGTCGGCGACCATGTTCCGACCCGCGACCGACCCCTGCTCTTTGGCCGATCCCCACGCGCCGTTCTGTGCGCGATCGCCGAGGATGAGATCGTGGAACTGCGTGATGTCGCCGGCCGCGTAGACGTCCTCGACGTTCGTCCGCA
>CAZLHT010000162.1:0-4327 GCA_964559185.1 uncultured Natronomonas sp. | reverse complement strand
TTGACGAGTTCGTCGGCGCGGGCATTTATCTCTCGCGGGACGTGATCGATCGACCACGAGTCGAACCGCTCGAGCAGTTCGCGGACGCGGACGCGTTTTTCGCGAAGCGCTGGGTCGTTCGCCTCCCACTCGCCCCGAACTTGCTTGACGACAAGTTGGGAATCGCCCTTAACGAGGAGTTCGTCGAAACCATACTCCGCGGCGACAGAAAGCGCCCGAATCAACGCCTCGTACTCGGCTTGATTGTTCGTCGCGCGTCCGATTCGCTCCGATCCCTCCGCGACGATGCCGTCGCTCGTCACGATGACCCAGCCAATCGCGGCTGGTCCGGGATTTCCGCGAGACCCCCCGTCAAAATAGACGTGCGCTCGGCCGCTGCCCTCCCGAAGGATACCGACGAGTCGAGCCGGGTCGCTTCCCTGCACGACGACGGTATCCTCGTAGGCGACCGCGGTCGCTCCACGGTGTTCGGCCCGCCATAGTTCGTTATCGGTGTTGCCGTTGGATATCTCGACGCCGGCGGCTTCCAGCCGCTCTCGAGCCCACCCCGGGTCACAATCGATGACCGGCATGTACGTCGATCCCGGTCGGTGGCGGTTAGAGGTTCCGATCGGAACTCGGTCCACGTGGGCCCGAATAGCCTTTTAGCAACGCGACCGAAGGCTGCGCATGCGCCTCGACGAGTACGTCAACGATCTCGAACGTGACGATTCCGTCGAGCTTCGGGAACTCGCCGAAGAGAAGTCCTACGCGGTTACGGAGTATATCGACGATGCTCGGACTCGTTTCGACGAGACGCTCGCCGGGGAGACGCTCGTCGGTTCGACCGCCCCCTCGGTGTTCGTGGGTCGGTCGAGTTACCCCCGCGTGTCCACCGGACTCCTCGCTCCCGTCGGCAACGAAGCCGACGCCGACGACTACGCAACGACCGGCGAGTGGTACCGCCGGGGATACGGTATCGACGACGTCTTCGAGCGTCGTACCGGACTGTTGAACTCCACTCGCCGATCGAACGTCGACGTCCACGACGTGTGGGACGGATTCGTTGGCACCCAAAGAGAGGTCGCCATCGCGGACCGGCCGGTCGATATCGAACTCGACCTCGACGGCAAACCGGGATTTGGTCTCGATGGTTCGCTCGAGGATATCGCCGCTCCGAGAGGCCCGAGAGCGAGCGCCGAAACCGCCCGAGTCATCGAGAATCCCTCTATCCCACGGGCGGTCAAAAGGACTCTTTCAGACGACGACTGGCACGCCGACGGTGCGATGACGTACCTCTACCGTCGTGGCTTCGATGTCTACGAAATCAACAACGTGCTGTCGGTCGGCGCTCTGGGACAGAGCGAACACAGACGGCTTGTTCCGACGCGGTGGTCGATCACGGCCGTCGACGACACGATTGGACAGTACCTCCGCGGTACCATCCGGAACGCTCCACCGATCGATCAGACCCTCGTGTGGCACAATAGCTACGTGGGCAACGACTACTGGGTCATCGCGACGCCCGGCGAGTGGGAGTTCGAACTGCTGGAGCTGAAAGCGCCAGGCAGTATCTGGAATCCTGATCCGAACGGTCGCCTCTACATGGCCGCCGACAGCGAAGGATACGACGGGCGAACCGCTTACGTCGAGGAAACATCGGGCGCGTACTACGCCGCCAGGCTGGGGGTTCTTGAGGAGCTCGCGGATCGAGACAGACAGGCGACGGTGTTCGTCATCCGTCACGCAACTCACGAGTACTGGGCGCCCGTCGGCGTATGGCAGATTCGCGAATCGATACGCAACGCGTTCAAAAACGAGCCGGCCGTCGCCGAGACGTTCCACGGTGCTGTTCGGGAACTCGTTCCGAGGTTGCCCGTCTCAAGGGACGATCTTCGGCGAAAGTCGACGCTCGCCGCCGGAGTTCAGAGCGACCTTTCGACGTTTGGCGGCGGTGTCGATGGCCGATAACCGTACCTCGAAGCCGTTGACCCGTTTCGACTCACCCGAGAATTTTTGGATCGATGATCGGTCCGATACGTTTCGTTGCGGACCCCTCGGTCGTCGTTCTCCGATCTCTCTCGAAATCTATACGCGATACTACGAGAGCGACGCGATTTGGAACGGTATATGAAACGACAGTCGGTCCTACCGGTGGTCCATCCCATCGGGGAGAAACCACTTAACCGACGGCGTGGAAGACCCTACAACGATCGATGCTGCTCATCCTGTGTGTCGACCTGGACGACGATCTCGGTCGGAAGACGACGTTCGATACGCCCGTCATCGGTCGAGCCAACGTCGAGTCGGCAGCAGTAGCGCTGGCGACCGCCGACCCCGAAGACTCCGATGTAAACGTTTGCTTTCAGGGAGTCCATCTCCACGACAGCATCGAAGACGAATCAGTCGAGGTGGCCGTCGTCACCGGAACCGCGAAAGCCGACGTCTCGGCGAACCGAAAAGTCGGCGAGGAAGTCGACACCGTTCTGGCGTCGCTGGCGACCGGCGAAGACGTTCGGGCCATCGTCGTCACCGACGGCGCACAGGACGAAAGCGTACTGCCGGTTATCCGCTCTCGGGTACCGATCGACGGCGTTCGACGAGTCGTCGTCCGGCAGGCGCAGGATCTCGAATCGATGTACTACACGTTCAAGCAAGTACTCGCCGATCCCGAGACGCGGGGGACGATTTTGATTCCCCTCGGAATTTTGCTCCTCATCTATCCAATCTCGATCGCCGCCGAGATGGTCGGGTTACCCGGATCGACGCTGGGCGTGATTTCGGCACTGTTGGGGCTGTACGTCCTCTTCCGCGGACTGGGGCTCGAAGAGACGATCGACGACACCTTAGAGCGGATCCGCGTCGGACTCTTTTCCGGTCGCGTACAGCTCATTACGTACGTCGTCGCGGCGGCACTGCTCTTCGTCGGCGGGGTCGGTGGAACGGAGACCGTAGAGACGCTCGTAGGGACGGACGCCGAACCGATCCAAGCGACGGCCGCCTTCGTGTACGGCTCCGTCCAATGGTTCGCCGCGGCGGGCGTCGTCGCCGCGGTCGGTCGGATTACCGACGAATACCTCGCCGGAGGGTTTCGTTGGCGCTACTTCAACGCGCCGTTTTACGTCACGGCGATTGCGGTCGTGTTACACGGACTGAGCGCCTTTTTCGTCTCGTTGCCGTTCGCCGGACTTCCGTACCTCGCGGTGACGCTGACGACCGGCACCTTCATCGGTCTCGCCAGTACGCTCGCGTTCGCCGTCGCGGAGCAGCGGTATCCCCAGAGCCGCGACCGGGAACTCACCGGGTAAAAGCGAACAGACGGTGGGCGCCGCTCAACGGCCCGTCCACCGCGCTCCCGCTCGCGGGCCGCCGACGGGCTGTCAGACTATGGACCGCCTGGTTCCGGATTGATATATAAATTCGAGGTAAAACCGTCCTCACAGAACGGCCATCCCGGTGACGCCGCGTAGGCCGAGCGATTGGTGACGCCACCCATCGCCCGCGTTCGCGAGGAACGTTCCGTCCTCCGAAACCGCGTAGGCGTTCTCGGCGTAGGCGATGTCTTCGACCTTCTCATCGACGGGACATTCGACGACGGTCCATTCGTTCTCCGTATCATTCCGGGCATAAACGGTATCCGTCGTCGCGGCGTGGCTCCGAGTTCCATCGCTCGCAGCGACGAAGAAGTCGCCGTCAATCGCATGCATCCACCCGTTTGCGAGATAATACAGACCGGCCTCCGTCGCGGCCAGCGGTGTGCCCCCGGTCGAGACGTCGCGTGCGTTTTCGAGTCCCACGTGAGATCCATCGAGCCGGTGGATCCCGGACTCCGCGGCCACCATTCCACCGTCGATCGCACGGACTTTTTCGAGGAGTCCGAGTTCGGTCCATCCGGAATCATATCGAGCGAGACGGCCCTCCCCCGCGGCGAAAAGACCGCCGTTGTCGCCGTAACCGACGGCGCTCACGGGACCGAAACCGGTCTCACGAAAATCGTCGCCGGATGAGACGAACACGTCCTCCGGCGTTCCGATAGCGAGGCGGCCGGCGGTAGCGGCGATATCGGTCACGGGGCCGGACCACTCCAAAGAGAACTCGCCGACGATATCGTCCGAAACGGAGACGCGAACCACCCCATTCACCGTTCCGACGAACGCCGTGGTCACATCGGTTTTGTCGGCATAGATCCGCTTTTCCGGAAGGCTGAGATCCTCATCGCTCATGTCGTTTCTCTCGGCCGGTCCCGTCGAAAGCGTTTACATTTCGATCGAGCGGTTTACGAAGCGGTCGAAGACGCGTTCGCCCCAACTGAGCGAATCCTCATCGGTAGCGAAGACGGCGCCGATCG
>CAZLHT010000161.1:0-4340 GCA_964559185.1 uncultured Natronomonas sp. | reverse complement strand
AGCGCCCGGACGGGCGTCTGTCCGAGACCGTCCTTTCCGAGGCTCTCGGCCCACAGTTGGGCGAACCATTCGGCGAGCGGTTCGAGCGACTCGGCGTAGGGGACGAACGCGTTCGTGGTCGCCCCGCGGTGTTCGAGCGCGTAGGCCACCGCTCCGTAAGCGTAGGCGGGCGTCTCGAAGAGCGACGGCGACAACGACTTTCGGCCTTCGTCCCCACCGTCGAGCACCGCCTCGACGTCGCAGCCGAGTGCGGCGGCGGGCAACAATCCGACCGCGGACAGTGCCGAAAACCGCCCCGGAACGCTGTCGGGGACCGAGCAGGTCGGGAGGTCGTGTTCGTCGGCGAGCGCTCTGAGCGGTCCCGATTCGCCGGTCGTCACGACCGTCCGTTCGGTCCATTCGACGCCGGCGTCGATCATCGAAGCGCGGACGACGAGGAAGTTCGCGAGCGTTTCGGCCGTCGTCCCCGATCGCGAGACGACGTTCACGAGCGTCGAGTCAAGCGGCAGTTCGTCCAAGAGCCGGCTCGTTTCGGCAGGGTCGACATTGTCCAGCGTGTAATGGCCCGGGACGCCGAGCGCGCCGGTGATCGTCTCCGCACCGAGCGCGGAGCCGCCGATCCCGACGGTCAACACCGTCTCGGGATCGAATCCCGCTACGGCGCCTTCGATCTCTTCCGGATTGGTGTCCGCCGGGAGCGCGAGGCTCGCGTAGCCGAACGATCGATCCTCGATGCCTGCCTCGATGCGTCCGTGCGCCCGAGCGATGCGGTCGTTGAGGGACTCCAGCGACGACTCAGAAACGCCCGTGACGGCCTCCGACGCGAGCGCGTTTCCGAAATCCACGTTCATGGTTGCTCTCTCTGGGCTGGCGATAAAGGGCTTGCCGATGACGGGCGGCCCGAAACGCCAAAGGGTAGTGAGCGCATTCGGACGCGTATGTGCGACGAGGACGACCGCGAACAGGAGACCTCGGATGACCGTGGAGGTGTCGATCCGGGCAACGGTAAACGGGACGGCCAATTTCTGGTGACACACGCCGACGAGGACTCGGCTGTCCTGAAAGACATTGATAGCGGTCAGGTGCACACACTCGGCGAAAACCCCCCCGTCGATGTCGGCGATCTCGTCGAGGGAACGATCGCGCCGGAGCCACCGATGGAGGTCACCTATCGCCCCGTCGATCTCGATACCCGCCGGAACCTCTCGGTCGAAGAGAGTTCCGAGCCGCCGACCCGACAGGAACGCGAACTGGCGGCCGAACAGTCGATCGGAGAGTTGACCAAGCGAGAACGCGCCGGCGAGGGCGAACTCCACGTGCTCACGGTGTTCGATGAAGGAACCGAGGCGGCCGTCGAAGACGTGTTGAACGACGAGGCGACGCTCGTCCGGGCGGCCCGACTTGACGTCGATCGCGTCGAGATCAGAAGTGATCCGGGCGTCGTCAGCATACGGTATCTCCCCTGAGATGAAGCAGTACCCATCGATTCCTCGAATCCAGGACGCCCCCGATCGATTGCTCGAGTCCGGACACTTGTGGCTCACCGAACTGATCGACGGCGCACAACTTCGAGTGCAACTCCACGACTCGGGACTGCTTCGCGTCGGCGATCGAGATCGGGTATACGAAGACCCCGACGAGATCCCTGTGTCGTACCGTCACGCCGCCCGCCACGTCCGCGAGCGGCTGGATCGGGGGGCACTTCGGGCGGCCGTCGACGACGTCGAGTCGGTCGTCCTCTTCGGCGTCGCGACGCACTATCACGCGATCGAGTACGACTGGGATCGGCTGCCCTCCTTCCTCGGATTCGACGTTTGGTCGGCAGACGCGAAGGCGTTTCGACCGCCCGACGCCGCGGAGAAAATCTTCGAACGGCTCGGTCTCGCGCCCGTCAATGCATTCGAACGGGAATTCAACACCCGCGATTTCGCCCCGGATTCGTACTCGATTCCGGACTCGGCGTGGTACGACGGGCCTGCGGCGGGTGTCGTCGTGCGGAACAAAACGGGCGGTCGGGCGACGCTGTTTCACCCCGAGTATCGAGCGAGGAGCGATCCCGTTCCCCGCGACGTATCGGCCGAAGAGTTGATCGACGCGTACGCGACCGACCGTCGATTCGAACGGATCGAGACGACGCTTCGAAACCGCGAGGAAGCCGTTCCTTTCGACACGATGTACGAACGCGTGTTCGAATCTATCGTCCGAGAAGCGCACGGGCGAATCGTTGCCGGCGGGTCCTCGGTCGATCTCTCGGCGCTTCGATCGGCCGTCGCGGAGCGGACGGGCGAGTTTCTCCGAGGGTCCGGTGCGTAAAAGTGCCCGATGAATTAGTCGACGCGTGAGCGCGTATGTGAAGTAGACGAACGGAGCGCCGATCGAGTAGAAACCGTTTTGTGTTGGAGTACACGATATACCCGTGGGAACCGCACGATCGCAAATCCGACTCGCCGGCCGATTGGTCGGCTTGGGATTGCGGTAGTGCTGGCGCAACGCGATTCGGCGGCTCCGAGTCGTCGAAACGCACGCTGCGCCGTTCACGAGCGGTTCGTGCAGTTCCAATTCAACAATGGCACGAATGCATTCACGCCGTCGAGGGTCGTCCGGCTCGGACCGCCCGACGGCAGACGAACCACCGGAGTGGAGCGAGGTAGACGAAGGGGCCATCGAGGCGCGCGTCGTCGAGCTGTCCGAGGAAGGTGACGATCCTAGCGTAATCGGTAGAAAGCTCCGAGACGAGGGCGTCCAGGGAGTCCCGGTCCCGGACGTGAAGCTCGCCACGGGTAAGAAAGTCACGGAGATCCTTGAGGAGAACGACGTCTCAGACGAGTTCCCCGAAGATCTTCGGAACCTGATGGAGCGGGCCGTCCGTCTTCGCGATCACATGGAACGAAACCCCGGCGACGCCCAGAACAAGCGGGCGCTCCAGAACGCGGAATCGAAGATCCGCCGACTCGTCGATTACTACCGCGGCGACGAACTCGACGCGGAGTTCACCTACGAGTACGACGAAACCAAAGAGCTACTCGAGTAATCCGATGGCAGCTGCCGATCACTCCGAGGACGCCCCCGATCGCGTCGCCGCGACGCTCGCCGACGCCGAGTTCGTTCGGCTGGTTGCGACTGCCGACGGCGATGGGTTGGCAGCGGCGGGATCGATCGCGCGCGGGCTCGACGCAGTCGGGGTCCCGTATCAAGCCAGTCTCGCGGCCGTCCCCGAACCGCCGGCGACCGACGGCGGCTGCACCGTCGCCGTCGGCCACCCGATCGGCGACGTGGCGATCCGGAACGGCCCGCTCGCCATCGAGGCAATTTCGGTGCTCGAGGAGTTGGCCCCCGAGGCGATCGATCCCGAACTCGCGCTCGCCGGTGCGGTCTGTGCGGGGGCGAAACCGTCCGGACGGCTCCTCGAGCGGGCGAATTTCGAGAGACGCCCCGGCGTCGCGTTCCCGACGGACGACCGGACCGATGGGATCGCACACTCGACGCTCATTCACGCGAACTTCTCGGGCGACCCGGGTGCGGCGGAGACGGCACTCTCCTCACTCGACGATTCGACGGGGCGAGAACTCGCCTCGTTCGTGGCGCTGTCGGCCGTCGAGGACGCACCGCCTCGCGCCGCGGAGGCGATCGAGCGGGCGCTTCGTCCCTACGCGAGCGATCGGTTCGAGACGCTCGGCGGGTTCGCGGACGTCCTCGACGGCGTCGCACGAGTCGAACCGGGCACCGGCTTGGCGTTGGCGCTCGGTAGCGACGTCGAGAGGGCTGCCCGGACCGTCTGGCGAACGCACGCCGAGTCGGCGCATACGGCGATTCGGACCGCCGATACCGGTCGATACGACGGCGTCTACGTGGTTCGAGTGGACGAGGCGACGCCGGCTCTTCTCGGCACCGTTGCCCGCCTCGCGTTTTGGTACCGCTCACCGGAACCGATCGCGCTCGCGGTGACCGATGACGCGGCGGCTGCCGTTTCCGAGACGGCGATCGAAACCTCGCTGTCGGAGTCGGCGACCGCCCTCGGTGGCCGAGCGAGCGTCCGGGACACCGCGGGCACGGCGACGTTCGACGGAACGAGCGACGACTTCACCGCGGCGTTCAGGAGGGCCCTATGACGACTCGACGCGCGACGATTCGAACGAAACACGACCGCCCGGCGCTGGTCGCCGCCGCGCTCGCCCCAGACAACACCGAGGAGATGTCGACCCGCGTCGAACGGGACGGTACGCGATCCGACAGAGCGGTCGTGACGACGATCGAACGCGAGACGACGGGCGGCCTCCGAATGACGGCGGACGACTACGTCGCAAACCTCACCGTTGCACAGCGAATAACCGACACGATAA
>CAZLHT010000160.1:0-4357 GCA_964559185.1 uncultured Natronomonas sp. | reverse complement strand
CCAGTTAGGTCGTGCATCGGTCAGATCTATTAGTACGTTACTGTCGCGTTAATTTAAATATATCGAAGAAAACGTATGTTGTACGAAACCCGGCTTTCAAAGCTATATTCGTCCGAATTGTTCGTTTGATTGCCCGTCGGAACTATGTCATTCGACCTGCAGATGTATGCCCACTTACTCGTCGTCGGATCACACCTCTCAATTAACCAACTCGATGCACCCGTGGAGCGACAATGGGAAATCGCACGTCGAGCTACGGGTTGCGGTTCCGTTTTCGGATCGTTTCGAACCCAGTGACGAAAAGTCCGGGAACTCTTCGACGGCAACGGCTACCCATCGACGTTCTATTAAGCGAGAGAGGAAAGCGACCCGGCCGGATGAAAAAAGCCGGCCGGGCGCTTGCCGCCCTGAATTGGTCCCCGCTGACGCTTCGGCCCTCCAAGCGAAGCGTCAACGAATACAAGTGGTCACCAGTGTATAAATGTACCGACCATGAATGCCTTTTGATGAGAAATTCTATTGGATGAACCCCCCGGTGTCACTCAGATGTACTCCTCCTCGAGGACCCACCCGAGCGCCCGTTTGTAGTACGTGAACATCTGTCTGATACCCTCGTGATTCATATCCTCATCGTCCAATTCAGCTTTCAAAAACTCATACTGTTCGCGAATCTCTTCTTCATCGCGCATGTGGTCCAGTTAGTCGAGAAAGGAAATGAAACTTTGTCATCGCGGTTATATCGCGATGGCTACTAGACGTAGTCGGGAGTGTTTTGAGGTGGCAGGCCCCACACGAGGATATGAAAATTCGCGGGCGGCGGAAGTGCAAAACGTGTGGGGACCGGTGGTCCTACTACGATACCGGCTCCGTTTCGTGTCCCTCGTGCGGGAATCTTCAGAGCGTCGGTATCGATGAAGAACGCTCGCTCCATACGGCGACCGCTGCAACGCTCGATCTGACCCCGGTTCGAAGAGAGCTGGATTCGAACCCGCTTCGTCGCCTTGCCGAACGGGCGAGCGAACAGGCTCGATCGTTCACGCGGGGATACGGATTCATCGGCGGCGGACGACTTCGGACGCTCGATGAGACGTACCTAGCGGCCATGGAACTTCAACACGTCGCGGGGGGGCTGGCGCGGCGAATCGAAACTGACGACGACGAGGAGTGGTACCTGACGACGCTTCTCCGAGCGGACGAGGGGGAACGACCGGCACCGAACGACGTGCCCCCGTCCATGCGCTCAATGCGTGGTCTCGCGTACTCGGAAGCGGTTCGGGAGTACCTTGCGGACATTCGGCTGTATCTCGGCGAACACCCGGATCCAGCCGTCAAAGGAACCCTCGAGCGGCTATCCAGTCACGTGAAGCGAATTCGCGCGCTGCAGGGGGACGTCGATCCCACGGAGTCCGAACGGCTCGTCACCATCGCGCGCGATATCAGAAGGTACCTCTCGGGGGGAGACGATAGCGTGCTCGCTCACGCGGAGAAACATCTCGACGCGCTGGCATGACTCCCAGAGAGATTATCTTCGATACACGGACACGGATCGCCTCCGAGTTCCGATGACATTCGGCGAATAAGGGGCGTACAGGCGACACCCAACCGCTGCGTTCCGGTCGTCGGACACTCGCTTCGACGGTACGCAGACTGGCGATCAGGGAATACGGACGCTGGTTGCGTGATCGTTCTTAAACGTGCGTCTCGAAGAGTCGTCTCACGAGATCGTGATCGAACGTGTTCGGAGGCGCGTCGCGCAGCCACGAGACCTCGTCGATCGCGCCACCATCGAAGTCGACCGTTCCGGCGGTCGGATTGCACGGCTTCCCGAGAAACGTGGCGAAACAAAACTCGTACGTCCTGTCGGATCCCTCGCGGACGAAGGTCTGCTCTGCGATCGCACAGAGATCGACGATCTCGATTTCGACGGCGGCTTCCTCGCGAACCTCCCGTTTGGCTCCCGCTTCCGGTGTTTCGCTCGATTGGAGTCGACCGCCAGGCAGGAGCCACGTCCCTCCCTCCCGAACGAGAAGCGCTCGCCCGTCGTGAACGACGAGCGCGCCGACGCCCCACGCCCCGTCGTCGCCGCGTTCAATCCCCCTCTCGAACCGTTCGGCGGAAATTTCGATTCGATCGACCTTCCGATAGGGTTCGTCGTATCGAGCGGCCAGTTCGTCGGGCGAAAACATCATTCAGGGCAACGACACGTCGATGCCGGTCTGAAGGCTCGCGGCCTTTACCGTATTGTACAGCAACATCGCGCGCGTCATCGGCCCGACGCCGCCGGGAACCGGCGTGATCGCGCCGGCTTTCTCCGCGACACTCCCGTAGTCGACGTCGCCGACGAGTTTGTACCCCTTCTCGGTATCTGCGTCGACGCGGTTGACGCCCACATCGATGACCGTCGTACCCTCGCTGATCATCTGTCCGTCGATGAACCCCGCAACTCCAGCCGCGGAGACGACGATATCGGCGTTTCGCGTCTTCTCGGCGAGATCGTTCGTCCGGGAGTGACAGACGGTGACCGTCGCGTTGCCGTCCTCGGCCTTCTGGAGAAGGAGGTTCGCGATCGGCTTCCCGACGATGTTCGAACGGCCGACGACGACCACGTCGGCACCTTCCGTTTCGACGTCGTACGCCTCGAAGAGTTTCTGGACGCCGTGGGGCGTACAGGGGCGGTACCGAGCGTCCCCGGCGACGAGCCGTCCGACGTTCTCCGGGTGAAATCCATCGACGTCTTTCATCGAATCAACGCTACGCAGGACGCGACGCGTGTCTACCTGCTCGACGAGCGGCATCTGAACCAGGATGCCGTGCACGTCCGGGTCGGCGTTGAGGTCGTCGATCGTCTCGTAGAGTTCGTTGGCGGGTGCGTCGGTGTCAATCTCGACGTGGACGCCGTCAATTCCGACCTCTACGCAGTCGCGTTGTTTCATCGAGACGTACGTTTCGCTCGCCGGATCGTTGCTCATCAAAATCGTGGCGAGCCCCGGTGTCACGTCTCGGGCCTGTAGCGTTTCGATGCTCTCCATGAGGGACTTGCGGATATCGGCGGCGATAGCCTTGCCGTCGATGCGTGTTGTCATTACGGAATGGGCGGCGCGCCGACCGTATCAATGATTCGGGTTCGTGCGTCTTTTCCCCTGAACGACGGCCAGCCTGAACACGTTCGTACTCACATTTCCCCGTCGAGCACCTTCGCGGCCGTCAGTATCGGATCCCAGGTAGTGTTGAACGGCGGCGCGTAGGCCAGATCGTAGTTCGAGAGCTCGCCGACGGTCGTCCCTTCCGTGATCGCACCGACGAGTGCGTGACTTCGGTGGACGGCACCCTCGCCGTACTCGCTGACCAGACTGCCGCCCAGTATTCGACCGGAGTCGCGATCCGCTGTGAGCGTGACTTGGACAGTTCCGCCCTCGGGGTAGTAGCCCGCTCGCGATTTGGCCTCGATGGTTTCGGAGACGGGATCGAAGCCGGCTTCGCGGGCGGTTTGGTGGTCCAAAATGCCGGTTCTCGCGGCCTCAACCTCGAAAGCTTTGACCGCCGCTGTGCCAGCGATAGCGCCACCTTCGGTCGGTTCGCTGGCGATAGTCTGACCAACCGAACGGCCATGTCGATTCGCAGTCAGCGCGAGCGGAACGTACGACGGCGCGCCGGTGACAACGTGTTCGGCCTCCGCGCAGTCGCCGGCGGCGTACACGTCGGATCGGTTGGTCTTCCGATACCTGTCGGTCGCGATCGCACCCGTCGGGCCGAGGTTGATACCCGCATCCTCGGCGAGGCGCGTCCGGGGTTGGACGCCGGTTCCGAGAAGGGCCATCTCGACGTCGATCGACTCGTCCTCCGTTCGGACGACTTCGACGGTCCCGTCGCCGTCGAAGGCTTCGACTTCGGCGTTCAGGTACAGCGCCACGTTCTGGTCTCGGAGGTGTTCGGCGACGGCTTCACTCGTCGCCTCGCTGAACTCGTCAAGAAGGCGGTCCCCGCGCTGAAACAGGTGAATCTCGAAGTCGTTCGCCGCAAGCGCTTCGGCCATCTCGATGCCGATGTATCCGCCCCCGACGACGGCGACCGGACCCGAACACGATTCGAGAAAGTGACAGGCCGGTCCGCGGTCCGGCTGTTGGAGAGGGCTCGTCTTCCGGGAACGAGCGACGAACTCTCGCAACTCCTTTCCGTCGGTCATCGACCCGAGCGTGTAGACGCCCTCGAGATCGACGCCGTCGACGTCCGGGACGACAGACTCCGCGCCGGTCGCGATCAGCAGGTGATCGTACGGCTGTCGCGTTTCGTCGCCGTCGCCCCGTGTGGTGACGGTTCGATCGTCCGGATCGATTTCGACGACTTCGTGGTTCGTCCT
>CAZLHT010000159.1:0-4380 GCA_964559185.1 uncultured Natronomonas sp. | reverse complement strand
TCCACGCCCACGACCTCTCAAGCATCCTCAACGACAGCGCCGTCGCGATCCGGGCGGGCGATCACTGCACCCAGCCGCTACACGACGTGCTCGGGACCGCCGCCTCCGCTCGGGCCTCGTTTTACATCTACAACACGAAAGACGAAATCGACAGGCTTGTCGAGGCGATCGACGACGCGCGACAGCTGTTCGCCTGAGCGATCGATGGCGGACCCCGCGACCGGTGGCCTTTTGCGTCCCATTCCCGTTAGAAACACCAACGATGGGACTCGGATCCGATATGTACCGCCAGCAGATCCTCGATCACTACAAGAATCCCCGAAACTACGGGGAACTAGAGGAGGCGGACATCGAACACGTCGGGGAGAACCCGATGTGCGGCGACACGATCAAGATGTTCGTCCGACTGGCCGAGGACGGCGAGACAATTGAGTACGTGAGCTTCGTCGGTGACGGCTGTGCGATCAGTCAGGCGTCGGCAAGCATGCTCTCGGGGGAGCTACGCGGCCGCACCCTCCAGTCGGTTCGGGAGATGGACAGAGAGGACATCGTAGACATGCTAGGGGTCGAACTCAGCCCGATGCGGATCAAGTGCGCGGTGCTCGCCGAGAAGGTCGCCCAAGACGGGATCGCGGTCTACGAGGGCGATGTGGAGATCGAGGAGACGACGACTGAGTGAGGGACGTTTCCGTGTTCAGTTCCGCTCCCACTTCGTTTCCGGTTCAGATGCTCACTTCTGGAGACGGAACAGCCAGTGGGCATCGATGTCGGCGTCCGTTCGGGTTTCGGCCTCCCGCATGAGGTACAGACAGCCGAGGATAGCCAGCGCGATCAGCCAGAGGACGCCCGCCGAGACGTACCAACTCGAAAGCGGCGTCGGGAGGGCGGCGGCGATGACCTGCGGGAGGCTGATGAAGAGGATGGCGCTGCCGGCCCCGACGACGAACGCCCGCCTTCGGAACACGATTCCAAGGGCGACGACGACGGCGAGGCCGTAGCCGAGTACCGAAGCGTCCTGCCAGTTCGTGAGGCTGAGGACGTTCACGGGGAGCGCGAGCACGGTTCCGGCGAGGAGACCGATCGCGAACTTGAACCGTTCCTCCGGGCGGCCGCGGAGCGTCGTGATGCTCACGTGTTCCCGCCTCCGATCGAATCGGCCTGACATTCGATGGGTCGTACGGTCGTCGGTCTGGGTTGAGAGTGCGTCATCAGATGTCACCCTCGAGCGCGGCAAAGACCTCGTCCGCGAACTCCGGCGGCGGCCCCCGTAGCGATTCGCTCTTTCCGCCGTCGGCGACGAGTTCCGGGAGGGGGAATTTCGCTCCGCCCATTCGGGAGTGGCCGCCGGCGCTCGCCTCGGAGACGTCGGCCGCCACGGCTTCGAGCGCCTCGCCCATGTGGACACGATCGTCGCGGGAACGCCCCGAAACGTGGGTCAAACCGTTGCGAGAGCCGTAGACGACGGCCGCGGTCACGCCCTCGAGGAGGATGAGTTCGTCCGCGGCCTGAGAGATGGCGTCAGTGTTGTTGATTCGGGCGACGTCGCTGACGATGAACGGACCGCGCTCGTCGCGATTCGAGATGGCTCGGGCTTTGATGTCGAGGACTTCGGTGTCGACCTCGGGGTTGGCGATACGGTTGAGGAGCGTTTCGTCGACGCCCCGACAGAGATAGGAGGCGGCATCGAAATCGGCCCCGATGGCTCCCGAAGTGAGGCGGTTCGTGTCGGAGTGAATACCGTACATGAGCCCGGTAACGGTGCTCGACGGGATGGCACCGCCGGCCCCGGCGTCTTCGACGGCGGTCTCGGTCTCCTCGTCCGCCTCGTCGGGGTAGATCGGCGTCGCGCCGACGTCGCGGAGGTACTCGGCGACGATGCTGGCGCAGGAGCCGTAGTCGGTTCGCTTGTCGGTGAAATCGAGTCCGGTACCGTCTCCAGGATGATGGTCGATAACGGCGACGGGCATGATCTTCTCCGATCCTTCGAAACCCCGGGCGACGTTGTGATCGACGAGGACGACGTCGTCGGCCGCGATTTCGTCGACGCGGGTTATCCGTTCGACATCGGGATCGAGGATGTTGCGGAAGACCCGGTTTTCTTGGTGGCGAATCTGACCGGGGTACTGGATTGTCGCGTCCGTCCCGACCGTCGATGCAACGTGGGCGAGCCCCATCGCCGAGGCCATCGCGTCTGGATCGGGGTTGGGATGCGTCAGGATGGCGATCGCCTCGCGCGCCTCGATAACGGGCTTCAGTCGCTCGCCCATCGGGCGGTAGAACCACTGGACGAACAGCCAAAGCGAGACAACGACGGCGACGAGACCGAGAATCGTGGCGACGAAGGCACCGGGGTCGGGGATGTACGAGTGGATCGCTCGAATGACTGCATCCACGACGGAATTCAGAGACGATACCATGGCATTAGATCGCAGATTCAGAGTACCCCCTGCTTAATGTTGTGGTTATTTCAGTTCGCGAAACCGAGTGATTGTCACCAAATTTCGCCAGCACGGAACTTCGCGTTGAACCTTCCGAAACCGGTGGCATTTACCCCTCGGAATCCTCGACTTGAATGATCCGAACGAACACGATCGCAGAGACGAGAAAGCAGACGCCGAGTCCCCCGTACGCCACGACGAAGGAAGTGCGTTCAGCGGCGATGCCGACGTACGTCGGACCGAGGCTGCCGAAGCCGTAAAAGAGTGCCCGCGTGAGCCCGTAGTCGGCACCCATCGTCTCGTCTGCGAGCGAGCCGATCAGGTCGGCGGTCATCACCGGCCAGAACGTTACCATCCCGATCGCGAGCAACGCCGTTCCGACTACGAGACCGACCGTCGACGGAGAGATAAGGAGGATTCCGAGTCCGATCAGACCCACGATCGGCGTGAGGAGCCCGACGCGCCGGTGTCCAACCCGGTCGCCGAGCACGCCGACGGCCGGGCTCACGGCCAACCCGATCGCGAAAATTGACGCGAACGCGAGCGTCGCCACGGTCGGGGACGCGTCCAGATCGGTCTGTAAAAGCGTCGGGAAGAAGCTGATCGATCCCTGCCAGAGGAACATGTTGAAACAGAACAACAGCAGCAGATACCGGAGCTCGGTCGTCACGAACACCCGACGAAACGATTCGGCCGGTCGTAACCGAACCCGCGTCGGCAGATACGTCGCCGAGAGCAGCCGATGGAGCAACCACACGACGATGAGCAGGCCGACGATCGCAGGGATGAACGCCGAGCGCCAGGTTCCGAGCCACAGCGCCGCGATCGCAAGCCCGGCGGCCACGCCGCTGCCGACGTTGTACGACGCGGAGATGATGCCATACGCGCGCCCCCGATTCGCGGTGAACAGGTCCGCGACTGTCGCCATGCTCGTCGGTTCGTACAGGCCGATTCCGACTCCGATGAGTGTCAGCGCCAGAACGAACAGGGGAAAGTTCGGTGCCGCCATCGCGAGCCCGAGGCCGGTCGACGCGACGAGGAGCGCAGCCACCAACACCGGACGGCGGCCGAGCGCGTCGGAGAGCCGGCCACCTGGGTACATCGAGAGGGCGGCACAGGCCCACATCGCGGTCAGGGACGCGCCCGCCGTCCCAGCGGTGATCTCGAATTCCTCGATGATCGTCGGCAACAGCGGTGAGATGACGAGTTGACCGGCCAACAGCGCGACCGTCCCGAAGGCGAGCGTCCCCAGCGCCCGCCACCGGTCCGCCTCCGCCCCTCGCCCCGAATGAGTTCCGGACACGGTCGACGGTACGAGCACCCCCCTTACGAGTACTTTGGTGTGTACTCGGTTTGGCCCAAAATGGAATGCCGGGCGCTGTGTGCCCGGCAGCGTTTTCAGCTCGGAAGTGCCATCGATACCCATGGTCGTACGACAGTCAGTGCCGACAGTCTCGCGGGGGGAGGATCATCCGGGCGAAAAGACGCTGCTCTGGCAGTGCGGCGTCTGCGGCGAACTCGGCTCGATCGACGCGATTCCGACGTCCTGCCCCAGCTGTGGAGCCTCATCAGAATGGATCGAGTACGCCACTGAGGACTGATACGGATCGTTGTACATGTTTTATCGATGATCGGCGTGGACGCGGCTATCACCGGTAAGAGACTACGACGATCCGTATGAGCGGGGGGACGGTCGACTCCGGCCGGGAGGGCTCTTTTAATTATCCACCGCTCGACCGTCGAGCACAATTTAGATACCCCTGCCGCCTCTTCGGGAGATGGGTTTAAAGAAATTCGTCGAAAGTCCGAATACTCCGTCGAAACTCGTGGGCACTGTATAAGTATTCGAAGAAAACGCCCCTTATAACCTTTTTAAATTCAGCCACACCGGGGAACAGCGTTTTTGCCCCTCACGCTGACGGTCCGGTATGGAGATCGTCGT
>CAZLHT010000158.1:0-4393 GCA_964559185.1 uncultured Natronomonas sp. | reverse complement strand
TCGTTCAATTCGAAAAACGTGTGTCCCCACCGGAATTTTCCGAGGATATCCTCGGCGCGTTCGCGATATCCGAGGATACACAGCGCGCCTGAGAACGCTTCGACGGTGTTGAGTTGAAACGGCGTTCCGTAGTTGATGGGATTCGAAGCCACCAAGAAGGGCAGGGATCGATGGGGGCCATCGAGTTCGAACGCCTCGGCTTCGGCCGTCTCCCACGAGCAATCGAACGCGACCAATCGTTCCGATGACGTTTCCATGTCGGTTCCGTCGGCGGGCGAGAGCGCGCGCTCGGCGTACGGATCGAGGACGATTCCCGGTGGCGTCTCTCTGGCGGAGTGATGAAGCGTCGCCAGATCGAACCCCGCGAGCTTGCGAGCCGAACACTTCTCCGGGTCGTCGTCACCCTCGTACCGGACGTGTAACTCCACGAGTTCGGTTGTCCGCGGGTAGGTAAAAGTTGCTCGGGCGTACGACAGTATATCAGTCAGGAGCAATCATCACGGGTATGGACGGCGTAGCGCTGGTTCGGGAGTACTACCGATCGATCGACGAGGACGAGTACGCGACGTTGACAGACATCCTGACGGGCGAGTTCGTCCATCGCAGGCCCGATACGACGATCGAAGGTCGCGAGGAGTTCGTCGCGTTCATGCGTAGCGGTCGGCCGGAACGGGAGACGCAACATGCGCTCGATGCGATATACGAAGAGGACGCCAGCGACCGGATCGCCGCCGAGGGACGGCTCATTCGAAGCGACGGGAGCGAGTGGTTCGGGTTCGTCGATACGTTCGAGATCGGCGAACGAGGTGTCCGAAGCATTCGTACGTACACTGACGCGAATCCGAAGTGAGGAGTGGTGTCGCTACTCGCCGAGTGCGGATTCGCCGACCGGTGGCTGTCCCTCGATGCGTGCGAGACCGCCCATGTACGGCCGTAACGGCTCGGGGACCTCGACCGTTCCGTCGTCGTTCTGGTAGTATTCCAAGATTGCGACGACGATCCGGGGGATCGCGACGCCGGAGCCGTTGAGGGTGTGGACGTACTCGGCGGACTCGTGCTGTTCGGGGCGGTACTGGATACCCGCACGTAGAGCTTGAAAGTCCTCGAAGTTCGATACCGACGAAACCTCGAGCCATCGGCCGCCTGCATCCGGCCCGCCGTCCATGTCGTCGGCCGGAGCCCACACCTCGATGTCGTACTTTTTCGCCTGCGTGAACCCCATATCGCCGGTGCACATCTCGAGAATCCGGTATGGCAGCTCGAGCCGTTCGAGCACCGCGGTCGCTTCGACCAGTAGTCCTTCGAGGCGGTCGTAGCTGTTCTCAGGGCGGGCGAAGTTCACCATCTCGACCTTGTTGAACTGGTGGACCCGAACGATTCCCCGCGTTTCGGTCCCGTGTTCGCCGGCCTCCCGGCGGAAGTTCGGCGAGTACGCCTGATGTTTGATCGGAAGGTCGTCGTCGAGGAGGATTTCGTCGCGGTACATGTTGGTGACCGGCACCTCGGCGGTTGGAAGCAACCACAGATCGTCGTCGTCGTACGGTTCGTCGTTCGCGCCGCCGATTCGGTAGGCGTCGTCGACGAACTTGGGAAACTGTCCAGTCCCGCGCATCGAGGCCGAGTTGACCGGTAGTGGCGGAAACACGTCGGTGTAGCCGTGCTCATCGCGGTGTAAGTCGAGCATGAACTGGACCAGCGCGTGTTCCAACTGCGCGCCTTCGGCCTTGGCGAAGTAGAAGCCGCCACCTGAAACTTTCGCGCCACGTTCGAAATCGAGAATTTCCAGCTCCTCGCCGAGGTCGTAGTGCGGAACGACCGGTTCGGGGAGTTCCCGCAGATCGTCGAACCCCCAGTGTTTTACCTCGACGTTATCCGATTCGTCCTCGCCCACGGGGGCGTCCGGGTTGGGCGGATTCGGTAACTCCAAGAGGGACGCTTCGAGTTCGGATTCGAGCGTGTCTGCGCGGATTTCGAGTTCCTCGAGTTGGGCTTTCAACTCGGCTGAGCGTTCGATCGCCGCTTCGGCCTCGTCCTCCTTCCCATCCCGTTTGAGTTCGCCGATCTCGCTCGAAATCTCGTTTCGTTGCCGTCTGAGGTCGTCGCCGGTCGCCTTGAGAGTTCGCCACTCCTCGTCGACCTCGAGGATCCGATCGAGGTCTACATCGACGCCCTTCGTCTCGAGCGCCCGACGGACCTCGTCGGGGTTCTCCCGAACGAACTGCCTCGATAACATTTATCGTCGGTTCACCGCGGTCGGGCAAAGTCGTGTCGGTACATCCGAATCACGTGGTATCGCCGGAGAGGAGTCGACAGGGCTACCGAGGTTTCGCGTTCGAAACCGTCGTCTCAATTTCGAGTTCCTCCGCGACCTCCGTCAACAGATCGCCCTTCACCTCGGCGGTTCTCGTTTCGATTTCGGCGACGAGCGGCGGATCGAACTCCTCTCGAACGCGCCGGAGCCGTTCTTTCTCGGTCGCGACTCGCTCGCGGAGATACCGTGCGCCCCTGCCGTGTTCGTCGTCGTCCGGCGACGGCGTCAACCGGTTCGCGACCAACCCTCGGACGGACAGCCCCGATTCGGTCATCGACTCAACGGTGCGTTCGGTCTCGTTCAGAGACAGTTCGTCGGGGTTCAACACGAGGAAGAAGGCGGCGTCCTCCCGGAGGGTCGATCCGGCATACTCGAAGAACTCCTTGCGCGTTTGGAGTCTGGCAAGAACAGGGTCGCCGTCCATCACCCGTCGGGGCTCCATGTTACCGATCGCAGCTTTCTCGAAGAGATCGATGCTCGTCCGGCGTTTGTACATCAGTCGGTCGATCCACCCCTCGAGCAGCTCCGGCAACTCGAGCAACCTGAGCGTACTTCCCGTCGGAGAGGTATCGAAAACGACTCGGTCGTACGGCTCGGCCGAACGCATCACCTCGATGAATCGATCGAAGAGCGCGGACTCGTATGCGCCGGGAGTATCGTGCGCCATCTCCAGTTGCCGGTTGATCTCGTTCACCATCGCCGCCGAGACCTGCTCGGAGAGATCCTGTCTGATCTCGTCGAGGTGTCTCGTGACCTCCGCCTCGGGATCGATCTGCATCGCTTCGAGATTGTCGATTCCCTCCACAGGACTTGCGTCGTCGTCGAACGGTTGATCGAAGACGTCCGTCACCGAGTGGGCCGGATCCGTCGAAACGACGAGCGTTCGAACCCCGTCTCGAGCCGACTGGACGGCGTAGGCACAGGAGACGGTCGTCTTGCCGACGCCACCCTTACCGCCGAAAAAGACGAACGGTTCCACGCTCACCATTCACCCCGAGTTCGAGTGTGGAAAACGCACATTAAAAGTGATACTGCTGGCCCTTCCGTTCGATGTACGAATCTCGATCCCAAAGCCGACGCTCCCACGCCTCGAACTCGTTTTCGAGGTAGGGGAGTAACTCGGCGGTGTAATAGGAGACGGGAGAGGGGATGCCGAAGGCGTCCGGAAAACACGCGAGAATGAACGCGTCCTCCGCGTCCTCGGCTTCCTTCTCGATCTTCTCGTAGGCCGGATGTGTTATCATCCCGTGGTACAGCCCCCTGAGCCACTCTTCGAGCGCGAGACGGAACGACTCTATGCGGTCGGCGAGCGTCATTCGTCACTACGGAACCTCGCCGTGAACTAATACCTATCGCGATCCGGAGACCGATAGGTCGACTTGAGCGATCACACGACCTCCGCCCTCAAGCGGCGCTTTCAAGGGTTCCGGCTTCCTCGTGTCCGTATGGATACGGGCAGTGGTGGCGGGACGATTCCGGTGACGATACTCTGTGGCAACCTTGGAGCCGGCAAGACGACGCTCTTGAATCACCTGCTCGGGGAGGCCGGCGAACGGCGTATCGCCGTGCTCGTCAACGATATGGGCGACGTGAACGTAGACGCCGAACTCGTCTCGGAGGGATCGGAACTGGAGGTCGACGACGGCGTCGCGGAGCTATCGAACGGGTGTATCTGTTGTGAACTGCAGGACGATCTGGAGACGGCCGTCGTTCGGCTGGCGAAGGATCGTTCGTTCGATCACCTCGTCGTGGAGGCTTCGGGGATCTCCGAACCCGCACCGATCGCCCGACTGTTCACCACCGAGTCACGCGTCGCCGCCCGCTACGACGTCGACTGTATCGTCTGCGTGCTCGACACGCCCTATTTCCTCGCTGCGTTCTCTGGGGGTACTGTCGAACGACGCGGCGAAGCGGGCGAGAGACCGCTGTCGGATCTGCTCGTCGAGCAGATCGAGGGTTCGAACGTCGTCTTGCTCAACAAGGCCGACAAGTGTAGCGAATCGGAACTCGGCCGCGCGGCCGAACTCGTCACCGGGCTCCAGCCCGACGCCGAAACGATCCCGACGGAGTTCTCGGTGGTCA
>CAZLHT010000157.1:0-4403 GCA_964559185.1 uncultured Natronomonas sp. | reverse complement strand
GACGGCCGGTATACTCGCCAGGATTGAGATAGACCGTCTCCCCCGGCTGAACTACTTTCAGGGCCGCATCGATAGTTTCCAGTGGGTTCTCTCCGGTCCCTGGATTACTGTCGTCACCAACCGGATCAACATAGATGGTATCTGATTCTCGCTCAGGTGTCGAATCCTCGCTGTCGTCCGTACTGGGTGTGTCCGATTCGTCAGAGGGCGTGTCTGAGTCCTCTTCTGACGTCCCAAAACATCCAGCTGTCGCCCCAGTAATTCCCACGATTGCGAGTATTCGACGACGAGAAAGATTCCAGTCGGGCATAGTCATACGGTAACAATACAGGAATTTGAAAGTTCTGTCAGTGATCGTTCACAGCATCCATGCACATCATTCTATCGGCCACAATTCAATGCTGCATATGCGCTGTGTATCTTGCACACGACTCACATAATCGACCATTCTTGACGTAATTGCCATTGGTCGGTTCGCAGGTCTATTGAGACGGTGTTTCAATTCGGATTGGGGTGAAAACAACATCTTGTGGCCCTTTCTATGACACGCTCCTATAGTAGTATTTATTCTTATCAGTCGAATAAAGAATCATCATTATTACAACACCGATGACGACTTTCGATATCCAGAAATCTCTGTCCCGAGAGATTTAACGACGAGGTCAGCGACGAACGAATGGGGGGAACAATCACAAGAGTTATTTCGCGAATGATCTCACAGGGACGTATGCGAACAATGAACAAAGCGATCGTCACGTGCGCGATCACGGGGGGTATTCACGTCCCGACGATGTCGCCGCACCTCCCGATAACGCCGGACGAGATCGTCGAAGAAGCCGTATCCGCCGCGGAGGCGGGAGCCAGCATCGTTCACGTCCACGTCCGAGATCCCGAAACAGGCGAACCGACATCGGATCTGGGGCTCTTTCGGGAGGTCACCGGGCGGATCAAGGACCGCTGTGACGCCGTCGTCCAGCCGACGACCGGCGGCGCACCCAACATGTCGGTCGAAGAGCGCACGGCGGTCGTCCCAGAGCTGGAACCGGAGATGGCCTCCTGTAACATGGGGTCGATAAACTTCGGGCTCTATCCGATCCTCGGGGCGTTCGACGAGTTCGAACACGAGTGGGAAACGGAATTTCTCGAGGGCACGCGCGATCTGATCTTCCCGAACACGTTCGAGTCACTCGAGCGAATCATCCCCATGTTCGACGAACACGGAACGATGCCCGAACTCGAGTGTTACGACGTCGGACACCTCTACAACGCGAAGCACTTCGTCGACAGGGGAATACTCGAACCCCCGCTCCACCTACAGTTCGTCATGGGGATACACGGCGGAATTGGGGCGGATCACGACCATCTCCAGCACATGCAACGGACTGCCGAGAAGCTCTTCGGCGACGACTTTTCGTTTTCGGTGGTCGGCGCGGGGCGGATGCAGATGCAGCTCGGGAGCGCGGCCGTTTGCAGAGGTGGTCACCCCCGGGTCGGCCTCGAAGATAGCCTCTATCTGCGGAAGGGACAACTCGCCGAAAGCAACGCCGAACAGGTCGAGAAGATGGTCGAGTTGATCGGCGAACTGACGGGGCGCGAGATCGCGACCCCGGCGGAGGTTCGCTCGTTCTTCGATCTCAAGGGCGGATCGAACGTCGCGTTCTGAACGTTCACGGGAGAGTATCCACGCGCTTTCGGCGGGACCCGTCCGCACGTTTAAGAGAGTGGCACGTCTGCGAGAGAGCATGAGCGAAGATACCGAGTCACCGGTTCTCGACCACTGGCACACTCCCGGGAGTGACCCCCCCACGATCGTCGACGCGGACGGCGCGCGGTTCAGCGACGACGAAGGGAACGAGTACCTCGATTTCGTGAGCCAGCTCGCGTGCGTGAACGCCGGCCACGGGAACGAGAACATCATCCGAGCGATCCAAGAGCAGATCGAGATCGCCCAGTACGTCGGGCCGAAGTTCGGCAGCGACGTTCGAACGAAACTCGCCGAGCGAATCACGGAGATTACGCCCGGGACGCTCGACACCGTCTTCTTTTCCGTCTCGGGGAGCGAGGCCAACGAATCCGCGATCCAGTTCGCCCGGAAATACCGGGACGCTTCGAAGGTGCTCACCCGATGGCGCTCGTATCACGGCTCGACCTACGCGACCGGCGGGATATCCGGCGATCCCCAGACGCGGACGTTCGAGGCCAACGCCGCCACGACCGGCAGCGTGAAGTTCCTGCCGCCGCTTTCGTACCGATCTCCCTGGGACGCGGACTCGCCGGAGGAACTCCGCGAGAGGGCGGCCGACCACCTCGAGTTCGTCGTCCGAAACGAGGGGCCCGACTCGATTGCGGCGATCATGATGGAGCCCGTCGGAGGATCGAGCGGCGCCTACACCGGTCCGCCCGGCTACTTCGAGCGGGTGCGCGAGATCTGCGATACGTACGGCATCCTGATGATCGCGGACGAGGTCATCACGGGCTTCGGCCGGACCGGCGAGTGGTTCGGCTCGATCACACAGAACGTCGAACCGGACATCCTCACCTTCGCGAAGGGCGTCACGAGTTCGTACTCGCCGCTGGCCGGCATCGCGATGCAGCCCGAGATCGCGGACGAGCTTCGGAGCGAGGGGATCGGCATCGGACAGACGTTTGCCGGACAACCGGTCTCGTGTGCGGCGGGACTCGCGGCGATCGAGGAATACGAGAACGGCCTCCTCGAGAACGTCCGCGAACTCGCCCCGTACCTGGAGGAGCGACTCGAAGAGGTGGGGGACGCACACGAGGTCGTCGGGGACGTCCGCGGGAGCGGGTTCCTCCGGGCGCTCGAGATCACCGACCCCGAGACGGGCGAGCCGTTCTTCGATCCTCGCGTCGATTCGGGCGAAAATCCGGTGAAGAAGATCCAAGAGACGGCGTTCGAAAGCGGCGTACTCTTCGGGACGGGTCGGCCGTCGTTTCAGCTCACCGCCTACCCCACCTTCGTCACGGAGAGAGCGGACATTGACGAGGCCGCCGCGGTGCTTGATGGCGCGCTCTCCGAGGTCTTCGGGTAATCACCCGAGGAGCCGTCCCGGTTTCGCCCCAGTAGCCGCCCGCGAGCGCTACCGATTCCCATTTAACACCGGCGGCTGATTGTCTCGATATGAGCAGGTTCGCCGAGGTCGACGACCAGTACGAGCCGCGCGCGGTCGAGGACCGCGTCTTCGAGTACTGGGACGAGGTCGACGCCTATGAGCACACGAAACAGCACCGCGCTGACGGCGAGGACTTCTTCTTCGTCGACGGGCCGCCGTACACCTCGGGGGCCGCCCACATGGGGACGACGTGGAACAAGACGCTGAAGGACGCCTACATCCGCTACCTCCGGATGTGCGGCTACGACGTCACCGACCGTCCGGGCTACGATATGCACGGGCTGCCGATCGAGACGAAAGTCGAGGAGAAACTTGGCTTCGAGAACAAAAAGGACATCGAGGCCTTCGGCGAGCAAAGGTTCATCGACGAGTGCAAATCCTTCGCCGAGGAGCAACTCGAGGGGCTCCAGGAGGATTTCAAGTCCTTCGGCGTCTGGATGGACTGGGAGAACCCCTACAGGACCGTCACGTCGGAGTACATGGAGGCCGCCTGGTGGGGGTTCTCGAAGGCGAACGACCGCGGTCTCGTCGAACAGGGCAAACGGTCGATCAGCCAGTGTCCCCGGTGTGAGACCGCCATCGCGAACAACGAGGTCGAGTACGAACACGTCGAGGACCCCTCAATCTACGTGAAGTTCCCGCTCCGTGAGGAGGAAGGTTATCTCGTCATCTGGACGACGACCCCCTGGACGATCCCTGCGAACACCTTCGTCGCCGTCGACGCCGACGCGACGTATCGGGCGGTCGCCGCCGAACGAGACGGCGAAACCGAAGTGCTGTATCTCGAAAAATCCTGCGTCGAGGACGTGATCGAACGCGGTGGCTACGAGGCGTACGAGATTCGCGAGGAGCTGTCGGGCGAGGAACTCCTCGGCTGGACCTACGGGCATCCCCTCCGCGAGGAGGTCCCGGACGCGCCCACCTTCGAAGGTGCACTACAGGTGTACGACGCCGACTACGTCGAGGCCGACCGGACCGGACTCGTCCACTCCGCGCCGGGGCACGGTGAGGTCGACTTCGAGCGCGGGCGGGAACTCGGGTTCGAGATCTTCTGTCCGGTCGGGCCGAACGGCGTCTACGGGACAGCGGCGGGTGCGTACGCCGGGGCGTTCGTGAAGGACGCCGACGACGAGATCATCGCCGATCTCGATTCGAAAGGACTGCTGTTGGCTTCTGAGACGTACGGTCACGACTACGGTCACTGCTGGCGCTGCGACACCGGCATCATCCAGATGGTCACCGACCAGTGGTTCATCACCGTCACCGACATCA
>CAZLHT010000156.1:0-4427 GCA_964559185.1 uncultured Natronomonas sp. | reverse complement strand
GATCCATACGTACCCCAATTCGACACGCGCGACGATCTTAAATTTGCGGTCGACCGGTCGGCGTCTTTTCGCGGTCGGTGCGGTTCGCCGCTTCGCGATCGGGACGGATTACGGAAATGAGAGGAGAAAGCCTCGCGCTTCAGCGCGGGGAGGAAGTCAAATTCCGCGACCCATCAGCCGACTGCGAACGATGTCGGCGTCCTTGTTGCCGGTTCCGGTGTTTAGGATGACGACGGTGTCGTCGGATTCGAACGCGCCGTCTTCGGAGAGTTCCCACGCAGCTGCGGCGGCGGCCCCGGAGGCAACCGACACTTCGAGCCCCTCGTGTTGGGCGACGGTCGCGGCGCTGTCCAGCAGGTCCCCATCGTCGACGGAGACGCCCGACCCGTCGCTCGCCCGGACGGCCTCGACGGTCGGTAACCCGCCGGCGGGGTCGGGGATTTCGAGATCTCCCACGACGGTGTCGGGAACCCCCCACGGCTCGGGGTCGTCGCCGGTCTCTAGCGCCTCGACGACGGGGGCACAGCCGGTCGGCTGAGCGGCGTAGAGCCGCGGCGTCCCGGAAACGAGCCCGAGTTCGTCGAACTCGCGGGCTCCCTTCCAGATCCCCGAAATCGTCGCGCCGTGGCCGACGGGCGCGACGATGGCGTCGGGGACGGTCCACTCGAGCGCCTCGGCGATCTCGTAGTAGATCGGTTTCGCCCCCTCGTGACGGAACGGGGAGTCGAACGGCGCGGCGGGGAACCATGTCTCCTTTTCGGCCGCCGGAATCGATTCGCGCGTCTCCTCGTAAACCGCCTCCGCGTCGCCGAAGCGCCCCTCGACGACGCGCATCTCGCCGCCGTGGACGTTGATCATCGCCTTGGTGACGAACGTCGCTCGGCTCGGGACGAAAGAACGGGACTGTAAACCCGCGCGGGCGGCGTAGGCGGCCGCCGACTGCCCGCCGTCGCCGGTCGTCGGCAACGCCAGCGTGGCCGCGCCCGCTCGGCCGGCGGCCTCGGCGACGAGCGCGAGTCCGCGATCGGTGACCGTCCCCGTCGGGTTGTGCGCCTCGTTCTTTATGAGGACGCGCGCCACGTCCAACTCCTCGGCGAGTCGCGGGGCGTCGACGAGCGGCGTCGCCCCTTCGCCCATCCCCGACGGGACGAACGGGAGCAGTTCGCGGTGTTTCCAGCCGCCGGATCGCGCCTCGAGCGTTTCCCGGGGAAGGTCGAGTTCCGCGAGTCCGTATCTCGCGTCGAGCGACCCCTCGCAGTCGGGACAGCGCGTCGCGCCGTCGTCGGGAATCGTCGTCCCACAGTCGGTGCAGCGAAATCCCTCGAAACTACTCATGGCGGGCCGTTCGAGGTCCCCCGGCAAAGCCCTGTCCTTCGGCCGTCGGCGGGTCCGACGGTTCACGGCCGGATCTCCCTACGGCCAGAGCCCGCGGCTCTCGTGGGCTGCGGCGATCCGCGAGAGCGCGACGACGTAGGCGGCGTCGCGCCACCTCACGTCCCGACGTTCGACCTCGTGGCGAACCGCGTTCCAGGCGTCGATCATTACGGCTTCGAGCTCCTCGTTCACCCGCTCTAAGGACCACGTGCGGTGGTTGATGTCCTGAACCCACTCGAAGTAACTGACCGTCACGCCGCCCGCGTTGGCGAGGATGTCGGGGACGACCGGGATACCTCGATCGGCCAGGATCGAGTCGGCGACGAACGTTATGGGTCCGTTCGCCGCCTCGACGATCAGATCGGCTCGAACGTCCGCCGCGTTGTCCTCCGTGATCACGTTCCCGACGGCCGCCGGAACGAGGAGATCGACGTCGAGTTCGAGCAACCGCTCGTTCCCAATCGTTTCGTCGGCGTACTCCGTCACGGCCTCCGGCTCTTCGTTGTGGGACGGGATCGCGTGCGTGTCGAGGCCGGTCGGATCGTAGGCCGCCCCCTTGACGTCGCTGACGGCTACGACGGTCGCCCCCCACCCATCCAGCAATCGGGCGGCGTTCGCGCCGACGCTGCCGAAGCCCTGAACGGCGACAGTCGTCTCTTCGAGCGGGTAGTCGTAGTACTCGAGCAGTTCGCGACTGACGATCGCGACGCTCCGCCCGGGCGCTTCCCCCCGGCCTTCGCTGCCCCCGACGGCGGTCGGCTTTCCCGTCACCGCGGCGGCCGTCGTTTTGGCCTCCTGTACGCTGTAGGTGTCCATGATCCAGGCCATCGTCTGGGCATTCGTTCCCATATCCGGGGCCGGAATGTCCGTCTTCGGACCGATGACGTCCCGGATCTCGTTGGTAAAGCGGCGTGTCAACCGCTCCGTTTCGGCTTCGCTCAGCGCCTTCGGATCGACGCTTATTCCCCCTTTCGCGCCGCCGAAGGGGAGATCGACGACTGCGCACTTCCAGGTCATCCACATCGCCAGTCCCATTACTTCCTCCCGGTCGACGTGCGGGTGATAGCGGAGTCCGCCTTTGAACGGGCCGCGAACGCTGTCGTGTTGTGCCCGGAATCCTTTGAACATCTCGACCGGGCCGTCGTCTCGCTCGAGCGGAACCGTCACTTCGTGTACTGCCGTGGGATACGCGAGTCGCTCGATGATATTCGGATCGACGTCGAGGTAGGACGCGGCCCTGTTGAGCTGATGCCGCGCCGTATCGAGCGGTGTTTCGGGCGGGGCTTCCGTTGGATGGCCGGTCCCTTCACCGGGTGATATTTCGGATGACATTGAGCTGGTTCGGGAACCGATTATTCGAGCGATTTCGCTCGGTTCTGGAAGTCGCCGCCACAGTTCGAACACTCGCCCGGGTGGGTTCTCGCCTCGACGAGATGTCCACACTGGAGGCATTCGTACTCGGAGGTGATCTCTGTCGTATCGTGTTCGATGTCGTGGCCTTCCGGCATGTGCACCTATTCGAGGGCCACGCACTTATATATTAATAATATAATGTGTATTATTGCCTTTTAATTATCCGAATACGAACCCGCGTATATACCTATTCGAGCGATCCATTCGTCGTCTAACCCGGGTGGAAAAATGAGATGTTCCGACGGTGGGACCGTCACCGATCCTGCAGTTCGAATGCCACGTGAATGGTCGTTTTGTACCGCTCTATCCGACCGTCCTCTACGTTCGCCGTTTGCGATTCTATTTCGATTCCCCGAATACTTTCGACTGTCCTATTCGCGTCGTCGACCGCCTTTTGAGCGGCGTCTTCCCACGACTCCGTCGAGTTACCGATCAGTTCGATTGTCTTGACAGTATTTCCCATAGCTCATGTTAACATACGCCATTGAAGAATAAAGGAGTTCGGGGTGGCGACGATTTCCCCGTCGACATCACCTGACCTACAGATACGGCCGGAGTTCGCCGAGCGGCGGAAAGAAGTGCGTCTCCCCGTCGTCCGCATCGCGGACGATCGGCCGGAGCGCCTCGGCGTCCCTGATGAGCGGCGACTGAAACGACGCGGCGGTCATCTCGTTGATCCGGACGCCGGCTGGTAGCCGGCTGAACGAGGGGAGCATGAATACGCCCGCCCCCTGGTACTGCTCGGCTCCATGGAGATAGCAGGGGTGGCGGACGCCCTCGATCTCGAGCGTGGGGTGATCGTGGCCGACGACGTACCACTCGGCGTCGGTTTTCGGCGGGATGTGGCCGTGGGTCACGACCACAGAGCCGTTCGGAAGCGGGTGCTCCGGCGCGATCGTTCCGTTCCACAGCTCCTCAAGCATGGTATCGTGATTTCCCGACGTCACCGCGATCCGACAGCCGGCGTCGTCAGCGAGCCCCTCGAGCGCGCGGATGGTATCGGCCGCGTCCGTCGGGATTTGATCGAACGAGTGCAATAGGTCTCCGGCGACGACGACCTCGGATGGTTCGTACCGCGCGAGGAGCGCTTCGAATCGCGACGTGAGTTCCTTGCCCTCGCCGAGGGGGAACTCGATCTCCGAGACGGCGTCGCGCCCGACGTGGAGGTCAGCACAGACGAGCGTCCCCGACGCGGGGAGATAGACCGCCCGATCGTGGACTCGAAACTCCATATCAAAGGGAGGATCGTCGCGGACAAAGCGCTGACGGAGCGTTCGGTTCGGGGGTCGGCTGTCGGTCGCTCTCCGAAGTCGCGGAGGTTTATAAACGATCGCCGCGAGACTCAGGTATGGTCGACGTCCTCGACAACAAGCGAGCCGCGACGAAGTTCCGCGTCCTCGTCGAAATCGCCGAGCGGCAGCCGGCGGTGAACCAGGGTGAGATCGCAGACGCGGTCGGCGTGACGAGTCAGGCCGTTTCGGAGTACATCCGGGAACTCGTCGACGAGGGGTTCGTCGAGAAGGAGGCCCGCTCGCGGTACCGGGTGACGAAACGGGGCGTGGATTGGCTCTTCCAACAGGCGTCGGACGTCCGCCGGTTCGCCGACCACGTCACCGAGGACGTCCTCGGGAGCATGCAGG
>CAZLHT010000155.1:0-4437 GCA_964559185.1 uncultured Natronomonas sp. | reverse complement strand
CTATATCGGTACGTCGGTGGTGCCGACGCCCACGTGCTCCCGGTGCCGTTTTTCGATCTGATCGAGGGCGGCGAGTTGGCCGGCGGATCGCTTCCGTTTCAGGAACACCAGATCGTTCCCGTCGGCGCCGACTCCTTTGCGGAGGCGATTCGATATTGTGCGGAGGTGTATTACGAACTCGGGGAGATACTCGAAGCCGAATACGGTCGGACGGCAACGAACGTCGGCGACGAGGGGGGCTACGTGCCGATCGAAATCGACGATCCGCGAGAGGCCTTCGATCTCGAACTCGAGGCGATCGAAGAGTGCGGATACGGAGACGAGTTCGCGCTCGCAGCCGACGTGGCGGCGACGCATTTCTACGACGCCGAGGAGGAGACGTACTCGCTTTCGGGCGAAGAACTGGATCGCGACGGGCTCGTTTCGTTTTACGAAGAATTGGTCAACGCCTATCCCATCGTCTCGCTGGAGGATCCGCTCGCAGAGCACGATTTCGAGGGATTCGCCGACCTCACCGAGCGCCTCGACGTCCAGATCGTCGGCGACGACCTGTTCGTGACGAACCCCTCCCGAGTACGACGAGGAATCGAGCGAAAAGCGGCCGACGCGCTGTTGGTAAAAGTCAATCAGGTCGGCACGGTGACCGAAGCGCTTGATGCTGCGCGGCTGGCGAGGGAAAACGGCTACGCGCTCCAGGTATCGGAACGCTCCGGACAGACCGCCGACACTTGGCTCGCCGATCTGGCGGTCGGGTTGAATGCCGGACAGGTAAAGACGGGCGTCAGCCGGAGTGAGCGCACCGAACAGTACAACCGGCTGTTCGCCATCGAGGCGGAACTCGGCAGCGCTGCGGAGTACGATCCAACGGTCGGGCGATCGCTACGAAAGCGCGACGCCGATGAGTGATACCTATGATACGGAACCGACGGTCGCTTACGGACCACGGGAACGAAACAGCCAGAGAGCAGTTGCTCGATATCGCCGTCGAAGCGATCGATCGCGTCCACCCCCGTGGGACGGTTCCCGCCGTCCTCCAGCGCGACGGTGACGTTCTGCGGATCGAAGACCGCGAGTACGACCTCTCCGAGATCGATAACGTCTATCTCGTCGGTGCCGGAAAGGGATCGGGCGCGGTCGCCGAAGCTCTGCTGGAATACGTCGGCGATCACACAACCGACGGAATCGTCGCAGAGAAGGCCGTCCAAGAGGGCACCCTCACGGCCGTCGACGATGCTATCGATGTCGTCGAAGCGGGCCATCCGATTCCGGACGAAACCAGCGCGGCCGCCGGACGGCGCACACTCGAACTCGCGGAGACGACGGGCGAGGACGATCTCGTGTTCGCCTGTATCACCGGCGGGGCGTCAGCACAGCTTATCGCGCCCGCCGAGGGGCTCACCGTGACGGATCTCGCGGAAACCACCCGTGTACTCCTGGAGGCGGGGCTGCGTATCGAGGAGATAAACGCGGTTCGCAAACGTCTCTCGAAGCTCAAAGGTGGCCGCCTCGCCGAACGGCTCGCTCCCGCCGAGATCGTCTCGTTGATCGTCGTCGATGAAGTCGCGGGCGATCCTTGGGGGCCGACTATCGGCGACGGGACGACCCTCGAGAACGCACGGGACGTGATAGACCGCTACGGCCTCGAGGACCGACTCCCCGATCGGGTCGTCGATCGTCTCACCGGCGACCGTCGTCGTCGGTCGCTCGAAACGCCGACGCCCGCGGATCTCTCCGAACTCGGCACCCAGATTGTCGTACTCGCCAGGGCTGCCGACGCCTGCGAAGCGGCCCGCGATGCAGCCGCCTCGCGCGGCTACGAGCCGCTCGTGTTATCGACGTCAATCGAAGGCGAAAGCCGGGAGGTGGCCACCGTCCTCGCGGGCATCGCAAGGGAAGTGCGAGAGTTCGGACGGCCGGTACCGCCGCCGTGTGTGCTCATATCCGGCGGCGAGACGACCGTGACGGTTCGCGAAAACGCCGGAACGGGTGGGCCGAATCAGGAGTACGCCCTCCGAACGGCGATCGAGATCGAGGGCCAGTCGGGCGTGACGGCGCTCGCGCTCGGGACGGACGGAACGGACGGTCCGACTCCGGTCGCCGGCGGCCTGGTCGATTCGTCGACCCGCTCCCGACTGGAGACGGCGGGAATCGATCCCCACGCACGCCTTGACAGTAACGACGCCACGCCGGCGCTCGAGGCGGTCGACGACGCGGTGGATACCGGCCCGACATGGACGAACGTCATGGACCTTCGGTTGACGCTCGTCGAAACGGAAGACTGCTCGGAGTGACGTTGAAGAAAGTGTTACGCTAAAATCCGACGCCAATCGTTTCGTTCGTCCGCGCGATCGATGCCTCGGCGTCGGCCGTCCCCGTCACCGCGCGGATCGCGTCGACGTTCTCGACGACAACGTCGGATTCCTGATGGATCGCCTGAAAGAGGTACAGATCCGACCCCTCCATCGAGATTGACTCGCGCCAGATGCAGTTCTCCCAGATGTCGCCGCGGGGGCGACCCCGATCCATCGCGAACTCCTTGAGCGCGCCCGCGCCGTCGATGGCCGACGATTCGGGGATCGAGAAGATCCGATCCTGTTCGTCGAGCAGGTCCGCGACCGCGTCGGCGTCGGGCGAGGAGTCCAGCGTCACGTTCACCGAGTGGGTGTGCATGTGCGTCACCGGGGCCTTCAGCCCCAGCGTGTCGATGTTCAGGTCGGGAAAGATCGTGTTCACGTCGGGACCGTGGTGCGAGGGGAGACTCACGGGATTTGGGAGGACGTCGTTGATCGGGCCGCGGTTGGTCTGGGCGGGGTCGCCCCCCCGGCGGACTAACGTCACGCGGGCCTTCTCGATGACGTATTCCTCCCAAAGCGGCGCGAGAAGCCGCGAGAGCCCCGTCGTGTTACAGGAAACGACGCGGACGTGATCGACACCGATCGCCTCGGCGAAGTTCCCGCGAGCGTTGAACGAGGCGTCCACGAGGTCGGCGTCCTCGCCGCCCTGATACAGCGCGGGCGTGTCGTGCTCCTCGTAGAGCGCTTTGTTTTCCGCGCCGATGCCAGAGGGACAGGCGTCCACGACGACGTCCGCGACGTCGACCATCTCCTCGACGGTGCCCGCAAGTTCGAGTCCCGCGTCGTCGAACAGGTCGATCCGATCTGCGATGGCCGCATAGAGCGGGTAGCCCCTCTCGACGGCGAGTTCCGCCTCGTGGTTCGGGCGCGTCTTGCCGACGCCGATCAGTTCCATGTCAGGCTGGAGCGTCACGGCGTCGGCGACCCGTTTTCCGATGGTTCCGTAGCCGTTGACCGCGACCTGAATGCTCATACGTAGAGGTCATCTCCCACCGGAATAACCGTTTCTCTCCCCGATCGTCGGGGGGTCGAGATGAACGGGCCGAATGCACGGCGGGGGGAACGTCTTTGCGAACGCCCTCCCAACGAGGCCGTATGAGCGACCCCGACGAACGTTCGATTACGGATCCCGACGCGGTCGAGAAGGCGGCTCGAACGGCCATCGAAGGGTGTCTCGCGGTCGAGGCCGGCGAGACCTGCGTCGTCGTCACCGACGACGGGCGCGCGCCGATCGGCGAGGCGATCTATCGGGCCGCCCTTGACGCGACCGACGACACCACTATCGTCCGCTATCCACCGGGACCACAGCACGGGGCGGAGCCGCCGGCTCCCGTCGCGGCGACGCTCGGGAAGGCCGACGCCTTCCTCGCGCCGACGACGAAGAGCATCACCCACACCCGCGCCCGCTCGGACGCGACGGCGGCGGGCGCTCGCGGGGCGACGCTGCCGGGGATCACGGAGGAGGTGTTCACCGTCGGCCTCGACGCAGATTACGGGGCGATCGCCGACGAATGCGCGGCGCTGCTCGAGCGAGTCGACGGGGCCGAGGAGATCCGCGTCACCTCCCCACAGGGAACAGACATCACCTTCGAGTTGGGCGATCGCCCCTGGAGGGACGATACGGGAATCGTCCACGAATCCGGGGACTTCTCGAACCTGCCGGCTGGCGAGGTGTTCGTGAGCCCCGAATCGGCCGAGGGAACCTACGTCGTCGACGGGACGATCCGCCCGCACGGCAGGCTCGAAGACGGCGAGACGGTCACCGTCGAGGTCGAAAACGGCTTCGTGAGCGAAATCTCGGACGACGCGATCCGAACCGACATCGAAGCCGCCGCCGAGTCAGCCGGACGGAACGCCTACAACCTCGCGGAACTCGGGATCGGGACGAACATCGGGGTCACCGAACTCGTCGGCAGCGTCTTGCTCGACGAGAAGGCGGCCGGGACGGTTCACGTCGCGATCGGCGACGACGCCGGGATCGGCGGCGACGTGGACGCCCCGATCCACCTGGACGGCATCCTCATGCATCCGACGGTGTTCGTCGACGGCGAGGAAATCGAACTGCCGAGGGCCGAGTGAGGTC
>CAZLHT010000154.1:0-4445 GCA_964559185.1 uncultured Natronomonas sp. | reverse complement strand
AGCTCATCGATCTGATCGAGGCCGATTACGATCAGATAAACGAGGCCGAACACGTCTCGGACGGGGAAACCACCATCCTCGATCAGGACACGACGGAGTCGCTCTTCGAGGCCCAAACGACGTTCGACGGCGAAACTGTCGACGTGAACGTCCACATTACCGAAAGCGTTAGGACCACCGATGATCATCTCGTAACGATCGGCGCCTATCCCACCCCGGTCGAAAACGCCGAATCCGACAATATCGCCGCGCTGATGGGTGGGATCGTCGAGAATACCGAATAATCTCCTGCCGTTCGTTTGTTCACGGATCCCCTCGCTCGCCGAACGATCCCTCCAGTCGTTTCTGGAGGATTTGTTCGACGAATCTCGAGAGGTGCGCCTGACCGAAGGCCGCGACGAGGAGCGCCCCCAGCGAGTTGAACATCAGATCACGGATGGTATCGTGGAGACCGTGTTGTGCGAGCGGCATCGCGATTCCGGTCGCGTCGGCGGCGATATCGAAGCCGAACTCGAACAGCTCCCAAACGACGCCGAACGAGAGTACCACGACCAGTACGTAGATGAAAAAGAACCGATCCGGGAGGTGAATCCGATCGCTGTGGAGATCGATTCCGCGGGCGAACGTGTATCCCACGCCGGCGACAAGGGACGCGGACATGGCGTGCGTCAGGTGATCCCACCAGTCGATCCATGCGTAAAGACCGGCGGATCCCATCGTGTGCAAAAAGACGGCGAGCGTTATCCAGAGGCCGAGCCACGGATCCAACGGTACCTCGTAGTTTCGCTCAAAAGCCGCCGGCGAGAAGGTGATGAGAAGCGAGAGTGTTCCGTTCGTGATCGCCTTCGGCTCGGCGTAGACGAATCCATAACAGATGACGCCCACCAGTAACAACTGCATTCCCCGAGTGAGCCGACGTTGGTTTCGAAACGAGGGCCGAAGCGTGGGGATCATCGTCGGATCATCCCCCGGAGTCGTCGTCCGAGTCGCCTTCCCCGCCGTCTGAAATACGCGTCGAACAGCACGCCCGCGACGAGCCCGGCCAGCGCGACCCAGAGAAACTCCGTCATGAGCACCGCGTTTGCCTCCATCGGCGTCATCCCGGGCTCGAAGAGGAACTCGGTCCCGAGTAGCCGGTCCGCGTTCCACCGAACGACGGCCCACGCTGCGACCGACGCCATCGTCGTCATGGTGACGAAGCCGACGGCGAACCAGTGCGTCATCTGCACGGTCGTAAACGTGTGTAACTCCACGGTGACGATGAGAGCCAACCCCGCGACCGAAAGGTAGTACGCGAACGTCCCGAGTTCGCCCCCGAAGAGACCGCGAACCAAGATCGGCAACAGCGCAAGGATCACTACCTCCCACGGGAGCATCATCTGCCAATCCCGGTAGGCAATCGGCGGGACGAGAACGATAGCACCGGTTACGGCGACGAAAAGAACCCAGAGCCGATCGAAATCAAGGAGACTTTCGAGAAAAATTAATGCGAGAACGCCGACGAGGGTCCACGAGATGGCGGCATTCACTCGGCCGCTTCGGAACAGCATTTCCAGAAGGTCCTCCGGTTCCTTCGGAGCGCTTTTTTCGGCCGATCGCTCTCCGGGCGTCATGTAACCCAACGATGTCCGTCGTGGACATAAAGTCTCCCACACGTGAGCATCGGCCGTTCGTCCAAAACGGCGTTTCGTCCGAACTTCGACCGGTCGCCGAAACAAAACATTCAACAACGTGTTCGTTGTACATTGGCCCCATATGGTCGACAGAGACGATCTCAGACGGCAGTTCGTCGACGCGTTTCAGGGGGCGGAATATCCGGTCACCGGTCCGATGGATCTCGTCCCTGCGCTGCCGCAAGGACCGGGGACGAAGTTCGAATCCGGTGATTTCTCCATGACCGCAATGGAATTAAACGCCAAGGCGAGCGGCCATCAGGACTTTCCGTACCAGACCGTCGATGAACTTGTCGACGACGTGATGACCGGGCTCAAAGCGGACGGATACCTGTAACGCCGGACCGACGAGGTTTTTGAATTGTTCGCATGCGAGAATGGCCGATGAAACAGACGACGTTCCTAAATCTCTCCGTTCTCGCGTTCGGCCTCGTGATCGCGAGCTTTCTCATTCGCGGTCTGTCTCGGTTCGTCGTTGCGTCGGAAACTGCGTCGTTGCTTTCGGCTCCAACGATGTTCCTCGCCGCCGGATTGGTCGTCTTTTTGACGGTTCGTTCGGTGCTCGCGGTTTCGGGTATTCGTCCGCTTCAATAGATTCCGAAGATATCACGCTTCCGCCTCCGTCGCCGGGACGGTCTCTATGAGTCGGGCAATTTCCTTCGGAAGACTTTGTTCCCCATCGGACGTCCGAACCGTCACGAGCCCGAACGGTGCGACCTCGACGATCTTGATTTCGACACCGGGTTCGATTCCGGCCTTCGAGAGATAGCGAAGCTCCTCGTCGCCTTGGTGGCGGATCCGCCGAACGACGGTCCGATCCCCCTCTTCGGCGTTCGAAAGACGATCGGTCGCTTCCGCGTCCGGAAGTTTCAGGTCGGCGTCGGGGATCGGATCCCCGTGGGGGTCGACCCCCGGGTTGTCGAGCACCTCGGCGATCCGTTCGGTGAGCTCTTCGGAGACGTGATGTTCCAATCGATCCGCTTCCTCGTGAACTTCGGCCCAGTCGAAATCGAGTTGTTCGGTCAGAAACGACTCCAAGAGCCTGTGATGCCGGAGGATCTCCAGGGCGACGATTTCGCCCTCCTCTGTGAGCGTCACGCCACGGTACTCCTCTCGGTCGATGAGGCCCCGCTCTTGGAGTTTCTTCAGCATACTGGAAACCGTCGGAGACGTGACGTCCAGGTAGTCGGCGAGCTCGGAGGTCCCGACGCGCTCGCCGGTATCGCCTCCGATGGCGTAGATTGCCTTTATGTAATCCTCCATGACGGCACTCAGCATTGGTGTCGAGTACGTGATGGGGGGGGATAGTGTTTTTGTCGGATCGAGTCGATGCGCGCTACACCCGCACTGCCCGTCGGTGCCAGCCTGTCGCCCCACTCGGGCGGGGATCCGTCTCCTCTTCGGTCTGTACCGTTCCGTCCCGCCCGATCGCTCGCACCACGACGTCGAACTCCTCTCTGTCAGGGGCGTCGAACTCGTATCGCCATCGCCGCCACGCGTGCGCGGCGAGTTGCGTCTCCAGTTCGGTCCCGTGCCACGTTTCGCCGCCGTCGACGCTCACTTCGACAGCCACGATCCCTTCGATACCCGTCTCCAGGCCGCCGAAGGCGACTCCGCCGATGACGACCCGATCGCCGTCGCGTTTCGCCCCTCGGATGTACGACGCCGTATTCGCGATCGCTTCTTCGTCCCATCCCCGTCCTTCCCAGTAGGCCTCGTGGTCCTCGGTTCTGATCTCGATCCGGTCGATCCACTTCGTCATCTTCATCCCGTACCGTCCGGGGACGAGGAGCCGAGCCGGGAACCCATGCTCGAGGGAAAGCGTGCGCTCGCCCAGCCCGTACGCGATCAGGATGTCCTCCCGTTCGACGAGTTCGATCGGGATCGTCTCGCTGTAGCCGTCGGCCGCGTGCGTGACGACGTCGACCGCTGTCTCGTTCGGATCGGCCGCCGTGACGAGTTCGGACAGCTGCACGCCGGTCCAGTGACCCGTCCCGATCAGATCGCCGCCGACCCGATTCGAGATACAGACCATCGTCGTCATCTGTTCGACACTCGCCCCGTGATCGAGCAGATCATCGTACGTGAGCGAATACGGTCGCTCGACGGCTACGTCGACATCGAGCGTCCACGCGTCGAGCTCGATCCGGGGCGGATTCACGTTGATATCGACGACGTAGTGCGACTCGGCGGGCGTGACAGCCGGAGGCATCCCGTCGAAACCGAACTCCGGATTCCCGTTTGGTGGGCTCACGGAGCGTTCCAGCGGTTCTCGAACCCTATCGCTCGACCGCGGTCCCGAAAGCTGATCGAGAAGCGCGCGGATCGTGACGATCGAAACCGCACCCCCGATCGAGACTCCGCCGAGACGTCGCAGGAACCGTCGTCTGTTCGATCGTCGACCTTCCGCGGTCGAGAACACGATCGGCAGTCCTCGGGCGACGAGAGACGGAGGCGCAACCGCCACGAGAAGACTACCGACGAATCCGATCGAGGGGATCGCTCCGGTGAGGAGAAACAGCGGCGCGGTCACGACGGCGCTACAGAACGCCACCGTCACCGTTCGATGCGATCGAAACGGCCACATGGCTGCGACGAGCGCGGTCGTTCCGATGACCGCAGCGGCGACGCCGGCCACGAGCGTCGGTATTGCGTAGAACCCGAGGAGGTCGACCGCCGCGGTCGAGAGCCAGCCGGGCGATCGGACGATGATCCCTTCGGTGAGCGTCGCGATCCCGAAGCCACCGATTGTCGGTTCGGCCGCGAACAGTC
>CAZLHT010000153.1:0-4454 GCA_964559185.1 uncultured Natronomonas sp. | reverse complement strand
CGTGAGAGCGTTGGCTATCTCCTCCGGCGAACCGTCTCGAACGCTCGCGTGGCATTCGGACTCGGCGGCGAGCGGGCCGAACACGCCGAATGAGACGAGGAACCCGCCCCGACGGATCCATCGGTTGGGAACACTGATTATCGCCGCCGCCGTAGCGCCCGCCATGACCCGCGTCGTCGCCGTCAGACACGGCGAGACGGACTGGAACCGGAACGAGCGCATGCAAGGGTGGGCACCCGTCCCGCTGAACGAAACCGGCCGAGAGCAGGCCGCCGCGGTTGGCGGGTGGCTGGCCGACGAGTACGAGTTCGATCGCGTCGTCTCCTCTGATCTCTTGCGGACCCGACAGACGACCGAACGACTGCTCGAGTCGAACGGCGAACTTCCCGTCTCGTTCGAACCCGCGTGGCGCGAGCGGAATCTCGGCGTGTATCAGGGACTCTCGTATTCGGACGTTGAGGATCGGTTTCCGACGTTCGGCCTGCAGCGGACGGGGTACGAGGCAATCGACGCCGCCCCCGAGGGCGGGGAGTCGCTCCGCGAAGTCGAATCCAGGATCATCGCGGGTTTCGAGAATCTCGCGTCGGCGACCGCCGAGACGGTATTGCTCGTGACCCACGGTGGGCCGCTTTGCATCCTGCTCGGACACGCGAAGGGTTACGGATTGACGGAGTCGCTCTGCTCGCACCGTCCGGGCAACTGTTCGGTGACGGAGTTCCGTCTCGACGAAGACGTCAAGATCACCAGGGAGACGGTCTCCTCGTGGGATCGAAGTACGACCGTGTAGCCATCGCTCCCGAGAAATCCTCGAACAATCGGCCTCTCATTCGTATCCATTCGAACGGTCGCCCTCGGGGACGGATTCGCGAGCGCCCTTGTTCGCCCGCCGCCCGGCGTTCTCGCCCGACGAGCTGGTTTCACCCTCGGAGCCGGCCGGAGAGACGCTGCCGGTCCGGTATCCCGCCAGATCGAGGGTCACGTGATCGAAGCCGAGCTCGGTCAGGTGCGTCCGGGCGACATCGGCAAACGCCGGATCGAGCGCTCGATCGAGTTCGTCCGCGCCGACTTCGATGCGGGCCAGTCCGTCGTGGTCCCGGACGCGGAACTGCTCGAATTCCCACGTTCGAAGCAGCGCTTCGGCCCGTTCGATCCGACTCAGCCGAGATTCCGTGACCTCTAGCCCCGTCGGAATTCTTGAGGAGAGACAGGCCATCGACGGCTTTTCGGCGACCGACAGATCGTACTCGCGGGCGATCTCGCGGACCTCGGGTTTCGCGATCTCGTGTTCGAGAAGCGGCGAGTAGGCGTTCAGTTCATCGACGGCTCGGAGGCCGGGACGGTGGCTCTCGCCCGGATCAGAGGCGTTCGTTCCGTCGCAGACCGTCTCGATCCCCAACGTTCGGGCCGTCTCGAACATCTCGCCGAGCCGCATCGTCCGGCAGTGATAGCAGCGCTCGTCGTCGTTTTCCGCGAACGTCTCGCTATCCAGCTCCGAAAACGAGACGATCTCGTGGCGGATCCCGATCTCTTCTGCGACGCGCTTTGCCTCTTCGAGTTCGGCGGCCGGGAGCGTCTCGCTCTTGGCGGTGCAGGCGACGGCCCGCTCGCCGAGGGCGTCCGCCGCGAGTGCGGCGACGACGGATGAATCGACGCCGCCGGAGAAGGCGACGACGACGCCGTCGAATTCGCGGAGGTCTTCCAACGCCGACGCCCGTTTCGCCTCGAGGGCGGTCATACTCGTTCGTCGATCCCGACGTAGAAAAGCCCGACGACGGACGGCGACCGACGGCCGCGTGCAATCCGGAACCGATCACCGATCGAGTTCGTACAGCTCGCCGAACTTGTCCTCTGTGTACCCGAGGAAATATTCGGCGGTGAACGGTTCGCCGCTCGCCCGATCGATGAGTTCGTCCGTCGGGTACCGACAGCCGTGTTGGCGGATCGACTCGTCGAGCCACCCGTGTAGCGATCCGAACTCGCCGGCCCGGATCCCCGAGTCGAGATCGTCGAAATCCGCCTCGGCGGCGGCGTACAGCTGGGCAGCGAGGACGCTACCGAGCGAGTACGTCGGGAAGTATCCGAATGCGCCGTGACTCCAGTGGATGTCCTGCAGACAGCCCTCGACGTCGTCGTCGGGGCGGACGCCAAGGTACGACTCCATTCGGTCGTTCCAGACCGCCGGCACCGACGCGACGTCGAGATCGCCGGCGATCAGGTCGCGCTCGATCTCGAAGCGGATGACGACGTGGAGGTGGTAGGTGAGCTCGTCGGCCTCAACGCGGATGCAGTTGCCCTCGTGAACCCGGTTCGCGGCCTCGTAGGCTTGTCTCGGCGTCAGCTCCGTGCCGTGCCGATCGTTGAACCGGGGGGCGAACAGCTCCCAGAACGGCTGGCTTCGACCGACGTGGTTCTCGAAGAGCCGCGATTGAGATTCGTGCACCGTGAGCCCCCGATGCTCGCCGAGCGGCGAGCCGTAAGCGTCCCGCGAGAGCCCCTGCGTGTAGGCGGCGTGGCCGAATTCGTGAATCGTCGAGCCAAGCGAGTCGAGCGGGTCGGACTCGTCGAAGCGGGTCGTTACCCGGGCGTCGAACTGCGTGCCGCTCGAGAAGGGATGCGGTGCGGTGTCGAGCCGGCCGCGTTCGAAGTCGTAGCCGAGCGTTTCGAGCGCCTCGCGTGCGAGGTCCAACTGATCGGATTCGGGGAAGGTCCCCTTGACGCTGTGGAGATCCGCGTCGGCGGTCCGGACGGAGTCGATCAGCGGGACGAGTCCATCGCGAAGCGCTTCGAGGATCCGTTCTGTGGTCTCGAGGTCGATATACGGTTCGTAGTCGGCGAACAGTACCGCGTAGGGATCGGCGTCGGGATCGACGTGTGCGGCATACTCGCGCTTGAGTTCGAGCAGACGCTCGAGCGTCGGCGCGAAGGCGTCGAAGTCGTCGTTCTCTCTCGCCTCCTGCCAGACCGGGTGAGCGGCGGACGTCGCTTCGCTGATCTCCTCGACGAGGTCTGTCGGCACTCGAGCCTTTCGCTCGTACTGCCGTCTGATCTCGCGGACGACGGCGCGTCGTTCCTGGCAGAGATCCGCCTCGGTCAGCGCCGCGAGCCGCTCGCCGACGTCGTCGTCGACGAGCAACTCGTGGGCGACCGCGGAGACGGCTCCGCGCTGTTTCGAGCGCGCGGGCGTCCCACCTTCTGGCATCATCACTTCCTGATCCCAGCTCAACACGCCGTTCGCGTCCTCCAGGTAAGTCGCCCGCCCGTACCGTTCGAGCATCTCCTCGTAAGCCGCCGGTGTGGAGGGGCGTTCGCTTGCCATGGTCGATCTGTGCGCTCGAAAAGTAAGAACCCACGGACAAGCGCCAGACGCCGCTGTCACACACCGGCGATCCGACGGCTCAAACCGCTTCCAATACCAGCCGGTAGATTTCCCGACAGCGGTCGAGCACGTCGATCGAGACGCTTTCGGTCGCCGTATGGGATTCCCCCGGTTCGGCCGCCCCGCAGACGACGCAGGTCGTCCCGGCCCGTTCGGCGAGCCAGCCGGCGTCCGTCGCGTGCGGTTTGACCACTTCTTCGGGCGTCCCCACTTGTGCAACGTCGGCGGCCGCCCGAACTGCGTCAGCGAACTCAGCGTCGTCGCAGGCCATCGGCGGCAGATCCTGCTCGACGGTGGCGGAGACGCCCTCGACGTCCTCGACCCGGGGAAGGGGGGTCCGCTCGCCGGGGACGGTCCGTTCGTCGACCGTGAACGAACACCGTTCTGGGATCACGTTCCAGGCGTCGCCGCCGTCGATCTTCGTGATCGCGATCGAGCCTTCGAGTTCGTGACCCAACACCGTAGTTCGGGGTGCGTCCAGCTCCCGGACGATGTCGATTGCGTCGGAGGCCCGGTAGATGGCGTTTTCGCCGAACTCGAGATTGCTGGCGTGAGCGGCGGTTCCCCTCGCGAGCACCGTCGATCCTCGACGGCCCTTGTGGGCGACGGCCACGTCGATGACGCCCTCGGCCGAGTACCCCGTCGACCCCTCGCCGACGACGGCGTAATCGGGTGCGAACCCCGCGTCGATGGCGGCTCGACAGCCGACGCCGCCCGCCTCCTCGCCGACGAACGACGCGAAGGCGGCCTCGACGTCGTCCGGCACGTCGGCCTCGCCGAACGCGATCATCCCGGCCGCAAGGCTTCCCTTCATGTCGGCGGTTCCTCGACCGTAGATGCGACCTTTCTGCCGCTCGAGGACGTACTCTCCATCCTTCATCTGGTCGTCGTCCGGCGGGACGACGTCGTGGTGACCGACGAGCGCGACCGATCGATCGCCGCCGGCGTTTCGACGAGCGAGGACGTTTCCCGACCCGTCCCGTTCGACGGTCGCGTCGGTGTGCTCTTCGAGCCACCGTTCGATGTAGTCGCCGGCGGCGACCTCGCCCTCGTGGCTCGGGATCCCGACGAGCGTTTC
>CAZLHT010000152.1:2124-4454 GCA_964559185.1 uncultured Natronomonas sp. | reverse complement strand
GAGGACGCGACCGAGGAGTCACCGGCGATCATCTTCATCGACGAACTTGACTCTATCGCGCCAAAGCGCGAGGACGTCACCGGCGAAGTCGAACGTCGTGTCGTCGCCCAGCTGTTGACGATGATGGACGGCCTCGAATCGCGGGGACAGGTCATCGTGATCGCGGCGACGAACCGGGTCGATTCGGTCGATCCCGCGTTGCGCCGTCCGGGGCGATTCGACCGCGAGATCGAGATCGGCGTCCCCGACGAGACCGGACGCAAGGAGATACTCCAGATCCACACCCGCGGAATGCCCCTCGCGGACGACGTCTCTCTCGACACTATGGCCGACGAAACCCACGGATTCGTCGGAGCGGACATCGAGAGCCTGACGAAGGAGGCCGCGATGAAAGCGCTACGACGGTACCTCCCCGAAATCGACCTCGACGAGGAGGACATCCCACCGAGCCTCATCGACCGGATGATAATCAAACGGACTGACTTCCGCGGCGCGCTGAACGAGGTCGATCCCTCGGCGATGCGGGAAGTGCTGGTCGAACTCCCGAAGGTTTCGTGGGACGACGTCGGCGGACTTACGGACGCGAAGGGTCAGGTGAAAGAATCCGTCGAGTGGCCGATGAACAGCCCCGAGAAGTTCGAACGGCTGGGAATCTCTCCGCCTGCCGGCGTGTTGCTCTACGGCCCGCCGGGGACCGGAAAAACGCTGATGGCGAAGGCCGTAGCCAACGAAACGAACGCGAACTTCATCTCGGTCCGCGGTCCACAACTGCTCTCAAAGTGGGTCGGCGAAAGCGAGAAAGCAATCCGCCAGACCTTCCGAAAGGCCAGACAGGTCTCACCCACGGTAATCTTCTTCGACGAGCTCGATTCGCTCGCGCCGGGACGCGGAACCGATACAGGATCAAACGTATCCGAGCGCGTCGTCAACCAGCTCCTGACCGAACTCGACGGCCTCGAGGACATGGAGGACGTGATGGTCATCGGCGCGACCAACCGGCCGGACATGATCGATCCCGCCCTGATCCGGTCGGGTCGGTTCGACCGACTCGTGATGATCGGCGAACCCGACACCGAGGGCCGCGAAGAGATCCTTCGGATCCACACCGAAGACACGCCGTTGGCTCCGGACGTCAGTCTCCGGGAGCTGGCAGAAATCACGGGCGGCTACGTCGGATCCGATCTCCAATCGATCGCCCGCGAGGCGGCGATTGAAGCGCTCCGTGAGGACGACGACGCCGATGAAGTCGAGATGCGACACTTCCGCCAGGCGCTCGAATCCGTCCGCCCGACGATCTCGGACGACATTCGCGAGTATTACGAACAGGTCGAAGACAAATTCCGTGGCGGAAGACCCGACGGTCGACAGCAGCGTGGCGGCCCGATCGGATTCCAGTAAACCGCGTTCTATCTGTTTGATCGATCCCCGCCCAGCGACACGCGATTTCGGAGCGGACGACCAGCTTCGAGCCGTTTGACGTTGTCGACGAGGATGTCCGCGAGACGATCGTAGTACTGCGGCGTCGCACCGGCCGTGTGCGGCGCGATGAGAACCTCGTCGAGGTCCCACAGCGGATGTTCGTCCGGAAGCGGCTCGGGGTCGGTCACGTCGAGTGCCGCCCCGCCTATCCGACCGCGGCGGAGCCCCCTTACGAGTGCGTCGGTGTCGACGACCTCCCCGCGGGCGACGTTAATGAGGACGGCTTCGGCCGAAAGCGTCGCGATCTCCCCGGTACCGATTAGCCCTCTCGTCTCGTCGGTGAGCGGACAACAGAGCACGACGTAATCGCTCCGTGCGAGCGCGTCGTGGAGCCGATCGGGACCGATCACCTCGTCCGTGGGCCCACCCGCGTCGGGACTACGGCGGATCCCGATCGTCGTCACGTCGAACGGCTCCAGCCGACGGGCGATCGACACTCCGATGGCACCAAGTCCGACGATCGAAACGGTCGACCCCGAAAGCTCCGTCGGTATGGGTGTCGGCGTCTGCCAGCGATCGGCCCGGGCGGCTTTGTGGAGCCGCCGCGAGAACGAGAGAATCATGCCGATGACGTGTTCGGAGGCGCTGGCTGTGTGGACCCCCGCGGCGTTTGTCACTTCGACGTCGTGGTCGACGAGCGCGTCAAGCGGGAGATGCCCGGTGCCGGCGTATGCACACGCGAAGAGCCGAAGCTCGGTTGCCCCCTCAAGGAGCGATCGATTGATGGAGAGCCCGGCGGCGACGTCGGCGGATTCGATCTCGTGGCGCTCTTCGACCGGCGTCTTCGCGTAAGTCACGGTGTGGCCGTCGAGGCGATCCCTGAGCGTTTCGGCGTACGACGCGGGCGAGAG
>CAZLHT010000152.1:0-2024 GCA_964559185.1 uncultured Natronomonas sp. | reverse complement strand
CCGACTACTCGCCGACGAATCCCGGAGTCTCGTCACCGCCGAAAGCCGCGTGACCCCGCGAGAAGTCCTCCGTGTTCGTCAGTCGGGCGATCTCGGCGGCCTCGTCGGCGAGTTGGGTGTCGAGCGGCGTGTCGAGGCTTTCCGTGAGGAGTCGCTTCGTCACGGCGTACCCGCTCGTCGGCCCCGACGCGAGACGGGAAGCCGCCCCGGCGAGTCGAGCGCGGAGGTCCTCATCCGCGACGACGTCTGTCACCAGCCCGATCTCGACGGCCTCCGCTGCACCGATCGGTTCGTCCCGGAAGGCAATCTCCTGGGCACGGCGCAGCCCGACCAACCGCGGAAGGAAGTACGTCGAGCCGCCGTCGCCAGAAAGGCCGATTCGAGGATGCGCGAACTCGAAGCGGGCGGATTCACCGGCGAGGACGATATCGCCGCAGATCGAGGGGCCGAGGCCGCCGGCGGCGGCGACCCCAGTGACGCCCGTGACGACGGGCTTCGGCGCGCGGACGAGCTGGCTCACGAATTCGTGAAGTCCGTTTGCGAGCGACCTGATGAGCGGCTCGTCGCTCCCGTCGCCCGACAGCATCGTCAGATCCGCGCCAGTGTTGAACGTCGGGCCGTTCGCTGCGAAGGCGATACATCGAACGTCGTCGTCGCTGGCGAGTTTCTGGGCCGCGTCCGGAAGTTCCTCGCTCATCGTCTCATTTATCGAATTGTGCGCGTCCTCGCGATCGAGGACGATCCATCCAACGCTATCCTCTCGGATGTACTCGATGGTTTCATATGCCATGGAAGCGACGTCGATCCCTGCGACCTTAATTCCTCAGACGACGGCCGTGTTTCGCCTGAATCGTCCCCCCGACGATTCGATCACTCGAAGCGTCTCTCGACGCTTTCGGCGTGGGCTTCGAGACCCTCGGTGCGGGCCAGCGTCGTCGCCGTCTCCCGCAGATCCGCGAGCGCATCCAAATCGAGCTTCTGAAGGGTCGTAGACCGGAGAAAGTGATCGACAGAGAGGCCGCCCGCCACCTTCGCCAGCCCGCCAGTCGGAAGGACGTGGTTCGGACCGGAGGCGTAATCGCCGGCCGCGACGGGTGAGTGTTTGCCGAGGAAGACACTTCCGGCCGAATCGATCCGATCGAGGATCCCTTCCTCGTCGGTCGCGACGATCGAAAGGTGCTCGGCGGCGTACTCCTCGGCGAAGAGGACGGCTTCCGACATCGAGCGGGCGACGAGAACGCCAGAGGCGTCGTTTTCCAGCGCAGCTTCGATGATCTCGGACCGGTCGCGATCCGTCGCCCGCCGTTCGCAGGCCGCGGCGACCGCCGAGGCAGTCGGCTCGTCGTCAGTCACGCAGACGACCGAGGCGTTCGGATCGTGCTCGGCCTGCGCCAGCATGTCGGCGGCGACCAGTTCCGGGTCCGCGGTGTCATCGCAGACGACGAGCAGTTCGGAGGGACCGGCGAGAAAGTCGATTTCGACGTCGCCGCGGACCTCGGCTTTCGCCGCGGTCACCCACTTGTTACCGGGGCCGACGATCTTTTGGGCGGCCGGGATCGTCTCGGTTCCGTATGCGAGAGCGGCTATCGCTTGCGCGCCCCCCGACTGATAGACGGCGTCCGCACCGGCGACGTGGGCCGCCGCGAGCGTCGGCGGCGGAAGCGTTTCTGCGGGTGGCGTCACGACAGCGACGTGCTCGACGCCGGCCACCGTCGCCGGGACGACGGCCATAAGCACGCTCGAGGGATAGCTCGCGGTGCCGCCGGGGGCATAGATGCCGACGCGTTCGAGCGGCCGATAGCGCCGCCCGAGCTCCCGGCCGTCGAACGTCTCGCGCCAATCGTCCGGGACCTGTCGCTCGTGAAACGCCCGGACGTTCTCAGCGGCGGTCTCGATCGCGTCTCGGACCTCGGGATCGACCGCGTCGTAGGCGCGCTCGGTTTCGTCGGTGATCTCGATGTTCCCGATTTCGACGTCGTCGAAATCGCTGGCGTAGGATCGTAGCGCCGTGTCGCCCTCCGATC
>CAZLHT010000151.1:0-4506 GCA_964559185.1 uncultured Natronomonas sp. | reverse complement strand
GTCGTGGCCGACGCGGTCGCTGTAAGGGCCGTCCTGTCCGTACCCCGACAGCGAACAGTAGACTATCTCCTCGTTTACCTCGCGAAGGTCGTCATAGCCGATCCCGAGCCGGTCGACGACGCCCGGCCGGAACTGCTCGAAGACGACGTCCGCCTCCGAGGCGAGTTCGAGAAACGCTTCGTGGCCCGCCTCGCGCTTTAAATCGAGCGTCACGCTCTTTTTGTTCCGGTTGACCGAGTGAAAGAGTGCGCCCGAATCGGTCGGTTCGACCGTCGGTTCGAGCCAGCGGGCGTAATCGCCCCGCGTCGGCTCTTCGATCTTGATGACCTCCGCGCCCATGTCTGCGAGCAACATCGTCCCGTACGGTCCCGGCAACAGCCAGGTCAGATCGAGGACCGTGTAGTCTTCGAGGTTCACACGCGCCGTTAGCGCCGATCGTGGTATTAAGTGTTGGCACGGGGAGGGTGACGCGCGGTGAGAACCGGAGGTAACGCCTCGATCTATCGAGTGTCGGTTCGAGTTTTAGGAGACGCCCGAGACGGTATCGTAGAATCGCTTCATACCTGTCAGTCATACGGATTTAATCGCTCGGTACCGAGAATTCACGTATCGATGCAGGTAACGATATCTCTGAATTTTGTCAATAACGGCGGGCGACATACAGGGGCTGGATTCACCAGTGGGGCACCGAAGCCCGAGGCGTAACGGAACGTAAGCACGGTACCGAGAGCAGTAGGGTAACCATCCGCTCATATACAAAACGGAGGATCATGGCCCCAGTTTCGTCATATCAGCGTATTCTTCGTCGTCGTCTGACTGGCTGTTAATAACTAAGCAATCAACCGTCGTACAGTAATCTGGAGAATCTACCATGAAATCCGAAGGACGCATCCGCGTCAACACCATCGATTGGCTGTCCTTGATCCTCGTCATCGTCGGGGGACTTAACTGGGGACTCGTCGGGATCGGTAACTTCTTCAACGCAAACTGGAATCTCGTCAACCTGCTCTTCGGGTCGATCCCACCCCTTGAGAGCCTGATTTACGTCGTGGTCGGCGTTGCCGCCCTCTACGAACTGTACTTCGCGTACCAGCTCTACGGCGCTCGTCAATCGCGCGAGCAACCGCGGGGAACGGCCGAGGATTGATCGTCCCGGGAAAGCGAAGTGTTCAATCCGTCTCCGAAAAGCGAAGTGTCCGATCGACATCGAATTAGTATTTCACGGCGATTATGAACGGTGGTCGCTGATACCCTGTTTCCGGGTAACGCCGGTTTCATCGTCGTATACTGGGTGAAATATGCGCCCTGTATTCAGCAATCCACTCTCGAGATTTAGGCTGGCTTGGAGATCCCTTAGATCAATACCGAGACCCATTCTTCCGTCGAACTCGATGAGTCGGGGATGAAATTACCCTTGGTGAGTAGCGTTCTATGATCCCTTCGCCCGTTCGAGTTCGACCCCCGTCGCCATCGCCAGATACACGGCGAGGAGTAACAGGAGGACGGCCCCAGCCCCAGCCACGCCGAGGGCGTCCGCGCCGAGAAACATCGGCTGCTCTCGAGGGGTCGGCAAGAACGTGTGATGCAGTTCTCCGCGAACGGGCACGAAGTAATCGACGACGGTGTCGATCGCGTACCAGAGCGTCGCGACGCCGACGGTCCGCACGTCGAACGAGCCGATCCGGTGAAGGAAAAATGCCTGTAGGACCATTGCGGCGTGGCTCCAGATGAGGAACTGCCGCATCGGCTCGCCGAGGTAGCCGAACTGTTCGTAGAAGGCGAGGTGGACCCAGACGGTCCACCCGCCGAGTACGATATTTCCGAAGAAGGCGAGGGCGATGAGCCACCCCTGCGGTCGATCGAGCTTCCAGCTCGCGATCGCAATCGCGGTGAAGAGGGTCGCCATCGGGCTGTCGGGGACGAAGAGCCACATCTCGACGGGCGTCCGAGCGAACTGAAAGCCATAGTAGTAAAAGCCGAACGCCGTTCCGAGGAGGTTGACGACGACGACTGGCCAAGCGAGATTGAGCGCGAGATTTTCGATTGATTCGGGAAGCGGCGCGACGTATCGGGGGAGCTCCTTGCGGGGAACGTCCGACTCGAAGAGCCCGCGGAGATCCATACACTCACCTTTCGCCCGGGGGATAAAAACGCCCCGCGATGGGCGGAGGGTGGGGAAAGACACCGGTTAAGTGGGTTCGGTTCCAACCGGCGGGTATGAGTGAAACGGATCTCGAGGAACTCAAGCGGGGGACGGACCTCGTCAAGCGTGGTTTCGCGAAGATGCAAAAGGGCGGCGTCATCATGGACGTCGTCACGCGCGAGCAGGCCCGCGTTGCCGAGGACGCCGGCGCGGTCGCCGTCATGTCGCTCGAGGCGGTCCCGGCGGACATCAGAAAGCGCGGTGGCGTCGCCCGGATGGCAGATCCCGGCGAGCTCGAAGGGATCATCGACGAGGTCTCCATTCCGGTGATGGGGAAAGCCCGGATCGGCCACACCGCCGAGGCGCAGATCCTCGAGGCGACCGGCGCGGACATGATCGACGAGAGCGAGGTGCTGACGACGGCCGACGAGCGCTATCACATCGACAAGCGCGAATTCACTTCTCCGTTCGTCTGCGGGGCCCGAAACCTCGGGGAGGCGTTGCGCCGGATCGAAGAAGGCGCGGCGATGATCCGGACGAAAGGCGAGGCCGGCACGGGCGACGTCAATCAGGCCGTCACCCACCAGCGAACCATCCAGCGCTCGATCCGGAAGCTCTCGGGCATGAAACACGAAGAGCGCGACGAGTGGGCCCGAGAGCACGGCGCGCCGCGGGAGCTGGTCCACGAAACGGCCGAGCGGGTCCGGCTCCCGGTCGTCAACTTCGCCGCCGGCGGCATCGCGACGCCCGCCGACGCCGCGCTCATGATGCAACTCGGCTGCGACGGCATCTTCGTCGGCTCCGGTATCTTCGGCGCCGAGGATCCCGAAGCGATGGGACGCGCCATCGTCGAGGCCGTCAACAATTACGACGACCCCGAAAGGCTCCGCGACATCGCCAAGGGCATCGGCAAGGGAATGAAAGGTCAGGCCAACGAGACGATGCCCGAAGAGGAGAAACTGCAGGGTCGCGGCGTCTGAGCCGGGCGGTCGGATGGAGCCACGAACGGTCGGCTCACGTCGGATCGAGATCCATCGGATCGTCCACGTCCCGACGGACGCCGCGGTCGCCAACCTCGACGAGTGCTGCCGATTCGGCTTCGAGCAGTACCTCCCGCCCACCGGTATCGCCGTCGAGGCCGGTTAAATCCTCGAAGAACTGCCGATCGAACAGCACCGGATTTCCTCGAACACCATCGTACGCCGCCGCAAGCGCGCTACCGACCCCCGATCGGTACGCCGAGACGAGCGTCTCAACGGCGTCGGCGTGGACGAACGGCATGTCGCCGAGGGCGACGACCGCCGCGTCGACACGCCGATTCGATTCGAGTTCGGTGATGCCGACCCGAACGGACGAGGCCTGTCCCGATGCGTGCGCTCCGTTGTAGACGATTTCGACGGGGAAATCGAAGATCGCCGCCCGAACCGCGTCAGCCTCGTGACCGACGACGACCACGATTGGTTCGACGCCGGCCGCGACGAGCGGTCGAACCGCCCGCCGGACGATCGGCTCCTCGTTGACGGTCGCGAGCAGCTTGTTCCGTTCGCCGAAGCGGCTGCTCGTTCCCGCCGCGAGGACGACGCCTCCGACTCGGCGGATTTCGTCGGTCGATCCGGCCCCGTCGAAGGGTGGATCCACAACCTGTACGCCGTTATCGGACGGATTCTCGCCGGTCATCGCTCGAGAACGGGATAAGGAACGACCTCGACCGACTCGCCCGCCGTCAGGCCGGCGTCGGTGAGTACGATTCCGTCAGCGCGCGTCGCACGCGTGCTTGAGGAGAGGACGCTCGGATCGAAGGTGTCCTCATAGACCGAGAGCGCCGAGTCGGCGTGGCCGAGTGGCATCGCCTCGCCCTCGTCGAGCGTCACCGGGACGGCGTATGTGAAGCCCGAAACGGAGATCTCGACGCTGCGTGCCATGGTCGCGTCCACCGTCGAAAGCGCCGTTCGACCGGTGAAGAACGGTCCGACGACGAGCGCTGCCACCGCATGTGCGCCGACCGGCTTGCCCGGGATCGCGAAGACAACCGCGTCCTGGGCGTCGAGTTCGGCCACCGCAATCGGTTTCCCGGGGCGCAGTCGAACGCGGTGAAACAGCACGCCCCCCAGCTCCGACAGCGCGCGAACGACGTGATCCTTTTTGCCCACGCTCGTCCCGCCGGTCGTCACCACGACGTCGTGCGCGCCGGCGAGTTCGGCGATTCGGTCCCGAACCCGGTCGTACTCGTCGGGGACCGACCCCTCGTAGCGAACCTTTTGTCCCCATGCGCGAACGAGGTTCTCGAGCATCGGCGAATCGAGGTCGCTCCGCCGCCCCTCGTGGATCTCGGTTCCGGTCGCGAGCAGACCGACCGAAAACGG
>CAZLHT010000150.1:0-4536 GCA_964559185.1 uncultured Natronomonas sp. | reverse complement strand
ACGGCTCGAAACCCTACCTCGACGAACTTCCGGGAACGTACGGCGCACAGCTCGAAATCTTCGGGTGGCTCGAACGACTGGTCTCGAAAGCCGGTCGGGACGGCGCGCTTTCGGCACTCGAGTACTACGAATCGATCGAGTGGCTCTCGGCCGGAAGTCGAGCATCGCTGAAGAACTTCCTCAATGGGATCGAGACGACCGAAACCGTCGATGAAGCGCTCTGTATCGCCGATCACCGAGAGAGTCTCGCATACGTTGTCCGGATCGCCGGCAGACTTCGTCGATGATTATGCTCTCTCGACGAAAGTCAGTAACCGCATCGTTTTCCGAAAGCGTCCGAAGCTACTTGCGAGAAGGCGTGAAATTGGAGAGCGGATGACTACGGACATCGTCTCCCAGCCGGGAGTCGTCGCTCGAGTCGATGTCGATCGACCGACTCCGAAGCCAGTGGACTGTCTTCCACCGGGAGAGGAACCGATCGCAACGGTCTCGCTGTCACCTGGGTGGATTGCGGTCACCGATCGAGAATTCCTCGCGTTTCACCCCGAGAACGATCCCTCGATCGATCGAACCGACAGGGCGAATGTGACTGGTCTCCTCGTCCGTCGCACCGGTGCAGAAACGTTTCTGGGCTACGTCCCTTGGGCGGTGCTGTACGCGATTGGGGCATCGGTGTTCGGTGCGATTCTGTTGGCAGTCTCCCCGGAGAGCGTGATCGCCGTTCCCGATGCCCCCGGAGCTGGAGGGGTCGAAACGATCGTTCTGACGCTCGGGTGGGCGATGGGTCTTCTCGGGTCGGTACTCGTCTTCACCGGGATACTCGCCGCGTTGATTGCCACCGTCGTCGTCGGCTACTGGCTCCTCTCCCGGGACGTCGTCCTCGTGATAGAGCGAGGGAGCGCTGATCCCATCGAGTGTCCAACGACCAGAACCACCGGGACGCATGCTCTTCGGGAATTGAACCAAAAACTCTTCGGGTAATCGACTCTCGAAACCGCCGAGGAACTCATATACGCGTCGGCCGTCGTCCAACTCACCGATGGATTCGAACCTCCAATCGGATACCCGCGCAATGAACCAACTCGTCGCGCTAGGAATCCTTCTCGGATGTGCACTCGTTCTCGCGATATCCGTCGGAATCGTCATGCTCGCGGGCGCGTAGCCCTGAACGTCCGATCGATTCCCGACTAGTTCGAAATCGAACGATCCGGCAGCACAAGCTACATACCCGGCGGCCGGGTACGTGCGAATATGAGCGATAACGCCGATCACCGCCGACTCATCATCGCCGGCTCCGGCATCGCCGGGTTGACCGCGGCTATCTACGCCGCACGATCGAACAACGAACCGCTGGTGCTCGAAGGTCCCGAACCCGGCGGACAACTGACGCTGACGACCGACGTGGCGAACTACCCGGGATTTCCCGACGGCATCGGTGGCCCCGAACTCATCAACAACATGAAGGAACAGGCCACGAAATTTGGTGCGGAGATCGACCACGGAATCATCGAGGATGTCGATCCCGGAACTCCGCACCAAATCGAACTCCGAGACGGGACCGTCTACTCCGCCGACACCCTCGTCGCGGCCTCGGGCGCGTCGGCTCGAACCCTCGGGGTGCCGGGCGAGGACGAACTCATGGGCTATGGCGTATCTACGTGTGCGACGTGCGACGGGGCCTTTTTCCGCGGCGAGGACATGCTCGTCGTCGGCGGGGGCGACGCCGCCTGCGAGGAGGCGGCCTTTCTCACCAAGTTCGCTGACACCGTCCACGTCGTCCACCGACGCGAGGAATTCCGCGCCGAAGACTACTGGATCGACAGAATCAAAGAATTCGAAGCCGACGGCGACGTGGAGGTGCTGACGAACACGGAACTCCTCGAGATCCACGGCAGCCCCGAGGACGGTGTCGAAGGCGTCACGCTGGCGAGAAACCCCACAGGGTACCCTAAAGAGAAACTCGACAATCCCGAGACAGAAACGTTCGAGATGGCCGTCGGCGCGGTGTTCGTTGCGATCGGGCACACGCCCAACACGGAATATCTCGAAGGAACAGGTATCGAGATGGACGAGACGGGATACATAAAGACGGCCGGCGGTGACGGCGGTGGACAGACCCGGACCGCGGTCCCCGGTATCTTCGGGGCGGGCGACGTCGTCGATTACCACTACCAACAGGCGATCACAGCCGGCGGGATGGGTTCGAAAGCGGCGATCGACGCAGACGACTATTTGGAAGAGTTGGATCGGATGGGGGAGGCTCACCTCGACGCCGCCGCAGACGACTGAGAGAATCCGCACGACGATCACACGACACCGGAAGCGCCTTTTGTCGTCGTCCGAAACGGGGAGGTATGTCAGAGACGACTGTCACGCTGCGTATCGACGGCGAAGATGGAGCGGACGAGGTAACGCTCCCGGAGAAGATGCTCGATCTGATGCGGGAGACGGACGAATCCGACGCGGAGATCCTCGGCGATCTCGCGCTGTTTTCGTGCGCCCAACGGATTCACGCGACGGTCCACCACGCAGAAGGCGGCGATACTGATCGATACCGGACGATCGAAGAGGAGACGATGGAACTGTTCGAGGAGCGCTTCGGATCGAGTTACGCCGAGTTGACCGGACACGACCACTGAAAAGTGAACACCGAACGGCCGGTTTTATAGGACCGTCCAACTTAGAACGACCCCGGAGTCGAGCCGCTCGACGTCCGACAACTGTAGATTCGGGAACGCCGAGGTGAAGCCCTCGCCGTCGACGAGCGTCGGCGCGTTCCGACCGCCGAAGACGACGCTACCGACGTAGACGGCGAGTTCGTCGACGAGTTCGGATTCGAAGAGCGAGAAGATGAGTTCGCCGCCGCCCTCGATCAGCAACCGCTCGATCCCGTCATCCTCGAGCAATTCGAACGCTTCGACGAGATCGACCCGATCGGATCCCGCGACGACGAGCGTCGCTCCGGCTTCACGAAGCGTATCCCGCCGTTCGGGCGGTGCCGCCTCGCTCGTCAGGATGTAGGTCGTCGAATCGCCGACCAAGACGTCCGCGTTAGACGGCGTTCGGGACCTCGAATCGGCGACAATACGTGCGGGGGGTTCGACGTTCGATCCGCGCCGGTCGCGACGACGCACTTCGTCGTGTCGAACCAACGACGGATCGTCGGCGAGGACGGTCCCGATCCCGACGACGATCCCGTCGACCTCGGCCCGCAGCCTGTCGACGCGGGCGAAGTCGTCGTCCCCGCTGATGGGGATCTGTTTGCGTCGCCGCGAGGAGAGCTTTCCGTCCGCGCTCACGGCGGCGTTCACCAAGACGTGCATACGTCCCCCCCGTCGGCCGACGGCAAAACAGTTTGTTCTTTTCGTCCCATCGGAAGTGTCACTCGAGGCTATCCGGCCGCGCAGCGATTCGGCCCCAGTTCGAGTTCGATCGCTTCATCGCTCTCGACGGTGGTTCGACCGCGGTTGATCGCGATAATTTGCTCGTAGTTCGGCGGCTTTTCGGGAGCGGTCTGGACGATTCGTTCGACGAACGTCTCGCGATCGCGACGGACAATTGGGAGGGTCGTCCGGAGTCGCCGGATCGTCGTCGAAATTTCGATTCCCGGTTCGATGTCGTACTCGCCGTCGTCCGGGACATCGAAGTGTCCGGGTAGGACGGTTATCGGGTCCGGTTCGGCGAGTACCGTCCCGTGAAGGGAATCGTACAGGAGTTCCGCTCCCGAGACCGCGTCGGCGTTCCCGAACTGGAGTTCGGTCCGTCCGACGCCGTCGACGAAGGCTGTATCGCCGGTCAAAATCGCGTCCGAGTCGACGAGGTAGCTCACCATTTCGGAGGTGTGGCCAGGCGTGAACACCGCTTTTATCTCCAAGCACCCCACGTTGACGACGTCGTTTCGGGGGATGGGTTCGTACTCGAAAGCGACATCGCGCTCTGTCACCCGCCCGCCGAGGTGATACGGAACGTCGAGTTCGTCGGCGAGAGCTCGAGCGCCGCTTATGTGATCGGCATGGACGTGGGTATCGAGGACGCGTTGGATCGTCCACCCGCGATCGTCGGCCGCCTCGACGTACGTGTCGGTGTGTTGGGTCGGATCGATCGCGGCCGCACGCTTCGTCTCGGGATCGGCCACGAGATAGCCGAGACAGCCCTTCGCTCGACGCTGGAACTGGACGATCACCGCCCGTCCATCGATCTCGACCGGGGCCGTATCGTAGACGCCGCTCCAGGCGCGCATTCCGTCCTCGACGTGTAGAACGTCCGTGAAGCCGGCGTCGACGAGTTCCTCGGCGAGAAATCCCGATGACTTTCCCTTCGCGCAAATAGTGACGATCGGATCGTCCCGCGTGAGGCCGGTCGCAGACGTGAATGAGGCGGCGTCGAACTCGTTGGACGGTTTATAAAAATACTGCACCGCGTTTGCGATTCGCCAACTGTCGAAGCTCTCGTCGTCTCGGGTATCGACGAGTGTGAAGGATTCTCCGGTATCGATGAGCGTTTTCAACTGCTCGGCGGAGATTTCCGTCGGTGAGG
>CAZLHT010000149.1:0-4605 GCA_964559185.1 uncultured Natronomonas sp. | reverse complement strand
TCTTCAACGAGGAGACCCGCCGACCGATGAAACACGGCATCCTCTCCTCGGAGGAAAAATCCGCGATTCCGATGATAAAGCTCATCCTAGAGCAGGTTGTCGGCGAGCCGGAGCGTCCGAACGAACGGGTGTACTTCTCGACACCGGCGGATCCGATCGACTCGGATCTCTCGACGCTGTACCACCAGAAGACGCTCGAATCGTTCCTCAACGACATCGGGTACGATCCCGAACCGATCAACGAAGGGATGGCGGTCATCTACTCGGAGCTCGCCGATCACAACTTTACCGGACTCGGGATCTCCTTCGGCGCTGGGATGACGAACGTCTGTCTGGCGTACTATGCGGTTCCGGTTATGACGTTCAGTGTCGCTCGGGGCGGCGACTGGATCGACGAACAGACCGCGACGGCGACTGGGGAGTCGGTCGATAAGGTTACCTCGATCAAGGAGGAGGATTTCCGGCTCGATTTCACCACCGACGCGGGCGGCGTCGAGGGTGCGCTATCGATCTACTACGACAATCTGCTCGATTACGTCATAGAGAACATCTCGCGCGAGGTCAACGACGAGGACGTTGAGGAGGGCCTCGACGTACCGGTGGTCGTCACGGGCGGAACTTCGAGCCCCCCGGGATTCGAGAAACTCTTCGAGGAACGTCTCGAAAAAGCGGATATTCCGTTCTCAATCAGCGACGTCCAAAAGGCAAACGAACCGCTGTACAGCGTCGCCCGCGGCGCGCTCGTCGCCTCCCGGACGGAGGAAGGTGGCGGTTCGCAGGACGAAGCCGAGGTCGAAGCCGAAGCCGAAGACTGATCGCGTCGGAAGGCGAACTCGAACATCGGTCGCCGGACAGCAGGTGGACTCATTCGTCGGCCGGCGTCTCTTCCCCCGAATGGGTCGCAAGGTGACCGTAGAGCTGTGCCCGTCGATCGAACGCGCGTCCGCAAATCTCACAGACGAACCGTTCGTCGGTGGTATCGGCAGCTTCGAGTGCCGCGGCGAGTTCAGGATCAGGCCTTTCGACGCGAACGACGGTGGGTTCGGGAGCCGTTTCGGAATCTCCGGGGGAGTAATCGAACACGAGTTCGAGCGAAGGATCATCGGTGGCCGTCTCGACGGTAACCGAAGCGATTCGGGCGACGTCGGAGATCCTCGACATCGCCTCCGTCCACGTCTCGACTGTCCGCCGTTCGCCGCGATGGTCGACGGAAACGCCCGCGTAACCGCATCCCTCACAAGTGACGCTCGACTGACCGGAGAGCGTGTACCGCTCGAGCGGCCCTCCACAGCGAGGACATTCCATGCGGAAGCATTGTTCGCGCGGCGAAAAGAAGCTATGGCCCGACGTTCGGACCGGTAAATTACTTTGAAGCATACACCAATCTATAAGTATGTTCATGGAGTATCATACATGATGACCGGTGCGACCCGACGGCGGTTGGCACAGGAGCTCGCAGTTGTGGCGGGATTCGAAAATCCGCGCGCGCCGTTGGAGCAGTATCACACCCCTCCGGACCTGGCGGCCCACATCGTCCACGTCGCTGATCTCCGGGGAGATATCGAGGATCGAACGGTCCTCGATCTCGGCTGCGGGACGGGTATGTTGGCGCTCGGTGCATCGCTTCGCGGGCCGAAACTCGTCGCGGGACTCGATATCGATCCCGCACCTCTCTCAACGGCGAGGGAAAACGAGCGCCGGGTTGGTGCGATGACGGACGTCGCCTGGGTTCGAGGCGACGCCACGGTTCCACCGTTCACGTCCCATGGATCGACGCCGGTGACGGTTCTGATGAACCCCCCGTTCGGCGCACAATCGGGTAACGAGGGTGCCGACAGGGCGTTTCTCGAAACGGCGTCGGAACTCTCCACAGTCTCTTACTCCGTCCACAACGCCGGGAGCGAGTCGTTCGTCGAATCATTCGCCGCGGACAACGGAGGGACCGTGACCGACGCCTTCGCCGCGGAGTTCGAACTCCCAAGACAATTCGAGCATCACGCGAGCGAAAGTCGGTCGATCGATACGGAAGTGTTCCGGATCGAGTGGCGCTGACGCGCCGATCAACTCGCTCGCTGAGCGATGCGAACGCGTGTCTTGTCGCGCTCGGCGAACAGATCCCGCCCTTCGCGCACGAACCTGATACCGCCGGCGTTCGCCGACCCGTTCTCGTCGGGGAACGTGACGGTACCGATGGTCCGATTATCGCGAGAGACGATCAGGTCGAAGCGCTCTTCCACCGGCGCGACGGAGACGTTTCGGCCGTCTATGACGACGTCAGTCTCAGCTGGCTCCGCCCGGAACACCACGGGACGATTGCGTTCGGTGGACCTCCCCAACCGGACGTGGTACGTCTCGTTTCCGCCGGCGACGGCCCACGTCGATCGGTTCACATGGACGTCCTCGTTCCAGGTGAGACCGCCGAGGCGGATCGTCGCCGCTCCGTTCGCGGCGAGTCGACGCTCGGATACCTCTTCCCACCAGATGCTCCGTCGCTCGGAGACGACGATGAGACCGGCGGATTCGATCCGTTCATCCGTCCGGTTCGCGGCTCCGGGAATCGACATCGCCGGCACGAATTGGTTTTCGACGTCCTCGGCGTAGAAAACCGTGTAATCCCCGATTTCTACCGGCTCGGCGTTCTCGAGACCGGCTCCCGGCTCGTCGACGGCGTAGAGGTTCAACGGAACAGCGACGAAGGCGAGCGCCAGCGTGGACGCGAGCACGAGGCCGTAGGCGGCCTCGCGGTGCGTGAGTTCAATGCGCGGGGCGAGATCTCTATCGGTCGCTGTCGCTCCGCTCGCCACGAGCGCGGCCAAAAGGAAGACCGCGGCCATCCCGAGCGCGCGAAAGAGTCGGTACGTCTCCGAACCCTCCGGAAGATAGATCGCCCACAATCCACGGTCGACCGAGAAGGCGAGCGCGGCGAGCCAGACGTGATGGGGTTTCGGACGGACATCGCGATAATACAGTAGCGCGATCCCCGCCGAGGCACCGATGAGCAAGCCGAGGGCGTGGCCCTGAATCGCGGTCCCGGCCCACCACGGCTGCGAAAACGTCTCCGTGGCGGTTCGTCGGATTTCGGGAAAACGAATCGAATTGTACAGTTGCGTGACGATCCTGGTCGAGAGAGCGGCGACAATCGTCGCGATCGGAAACCGAACCAGCGAGAAGCCGACGAATGCGAAAATGACCCCCGAAAAGCCGATGACCGGACCGAGACCGAAAAGCGATGTCGAGACGCCGACGGCGACGACGGCGACAAGGAAGGCGGCGACGCGAGCGAGGGGAGGAAAACGCCGCGACGAGACGGGAGCGTGATCGTCGGGGAAGTGACTCCAAGCGTATTCAGCGAGCGATCCGAAAACCAGCGTCGCAAGCAGGTTGCTCGTGACGTGCGATAGCCCGGAGTGGGCAAACGGGGAGGTGAGCATCCCGGTCGGATAGAAGTAGCTGTACGCCCGGAAAGGGATCTGGATCGGATTTCGCGGATTCGTGAGCCCGTCTTGGACGAACAGATAGAACGCTGCGAGGAGAGCGACCACCACGAGCGTTCCCCACGGCACGCCCATATACAGGCGTCCTCGGAGGATTCGCATCCACCGGCCCTGTGGCCGTGCCAGAGAAACGAGTACAGCGAGCGAACCGACTGCGCCTCCGGCGAGAACGAGATACCAGAACGCAGTCGCCGGATCCATACGCAGGCTGAAGCAGCGAACCGACAAATAAGCCGTTGGTCCGAGCCGGTTGCGAGAGGGTCGTCTCCCTATCTACAGACTCATCTCGCCGTCGATGATCGCGAGCGCCTGCTCTGCGAGGGCCGGAACGCCCTCCTCCATCGACGGATACATCGAATCCGCGGAGTTGCCCTCGAGGTAGCGACGGAAGAACATCTCGCCGAGCCCAGCGAGTTTGTACGTAGCGAGAACCCAGTAAAACGTCGCATTAGCGAACTCGTTGCCGCTCTTGCGCTCGTATCGATCGATGAGCTCGCGTCGGGTCGGATAGCCCTCGTTGGTCAGAAACGGCTGGGCGAGCGAGGGGACAGGTGGTTCGGGATCGGACGCCTCGCGCCAATAGGAGAGCATCCACCCGAGGTCGGTGAACGGATCGCCGAGCGTCGACATCTCCCAGTCAAATATCGCGGCGATTTCGGGGGTTTCACCCGGCGCGAACATCACGTTATCGAGCTTGTAATCGCCGTGGACGAGGGTGTACGGGTACTCGTCGTCGTCGGGAACGTTGTCGTAGAGCCACTCCATCACCTCGTAGAGATCCTCGACTTCTCGCTCGACGGCGGTGACCTGAAACGCCCACGTCAGCTGTTCGGACCACCGCTTGACCTGCCGTTCGGTAAAGCCCGGTGGGTAACCGAAATCGCCCGCTTCGAGTCCGACCGACTCATAGTCGACCTCGTGAATCTCGACGAGCCGATCGATCGCCTCGTAACCGATCCGCTCGCGGATCGTCGGCGTCGCGAAGCGCTCGGGTTCTTCCTCTCTGAGCACGTCGCCGTCTTGACGCTCCATGGCGTAAAAATCGCTCCCGATGACGGAGTGATCCTCGCAGGCCAGAACCGTCGTCGGAACGCGAACGTCGGTTCGCTGC
>CAZLHT010000148.1:0-4621 GCA_964559185.1 uncultured Natronomonas sp. | reverse complement strand
GCGAGAACGTCGCCGGTGCCGCCGACGGTCATTCCGGGATTGCCGGTTCGATTGAGACGAGTCCGCTCGCCGTCGGAGACGATATCGTACGCGCCTTTCACTAAAAGCGTCGCGTCCAACTCGGCTGCGAACGCCGAGACGAGTTCGGCACGCTCGCTGGGATCATCGGCGGTCTCGCCGCCCATCTCCTCCAGTTCGCCCTGATGCGGCGTACAGACGAGCGTCGCGTCGGTATCGACCGTCGGGACGATCCCCAACGCGTCGGCGTCGACGACCGCGGTTCCCTCGAACGAAGAGAGAAACGCCGCCGCTGCCTCGAGCGTCTCCTCCGCGTCGCCGAGTCCCGGTCCGAGGACGACGCAATCCACCTCCTCGGCGAGTTCTGCGAGTTTCGAAACGTGCGGCGGCTCAAGCCGCCCTCCCGAAAGTGACTTGACGATGAGGTTCTCGCTGTATCCTCGCACTTCGGGAGCGATCGTCTCGGGACAGGCGACGTAGGCCAGATCGCACCCAGCTCTGAGCGCCGCCTGCGCCGACAGCGCCGGTGCGCCGGTGTAAGGCCCGCCTCCGACGACGAGGACCTTGCCGAAGTCGCCCTTGTGGGCGGTGGGATCCCGAGAGAGCCGAAGGAGGTCGCCTCGCTCGACGAACCGTTCCGCTGCCGTCGGGATCCCGATGTCGGCGACGGTCACCTCAGCGTCGATGTCCCGGAGTCCGGACTTTTCGTCGTGGAACGTGACGACGTGATCCGCTTCGACCGCGATTCCATTCGATTCGCCGGTATCGGAGTCGATACCCGAGGGAACGTCGACGGCGACGACGGTCGAATCGCCAGCGTTGATCGCGGCGGCAGCGGTCGCCTCGGGCTCTCTCAGCGCGCCTTTCGCACCGGTGCCGAGCATCGCGTCGACGACGATGTCGGGATCGTCGAGATGGAACGAGGTGGAGTCTCGGATCTCCTGAACGTCTATCTCGGCCGCTTCGAGCGCCTCCCAGTTCTCTCGCGCGATCGACGTCGATATCGTTTCGACGCGACCGAGGAGGTGGACGGTCGCGTCGTACTCCGAGAGAAACCGAGCCGCGACGAAGGCGTCCCCGCCGTTGTTGCCGCGGCCGCAGACTAACGTCACCGACGCGTCGGGTGTCGTTAGTTCTCGAACGACCCTGGCGACGGCGTTGCCCGACGATTCCATCAGCTGTTTCCGGGATACGCCCAGTGCCTCGGCGTTCGCGTCGACGACGGCCATCTCCTCGCTCGAAATCATACGATTCCGTTCTCGGCGAGGGACACTAACTGTTCTGCCGACTCCACTCACTACCGACGGATCTCGAACCCCGCCAGCCCGATCGGGTCGCCGTACTCGTATTCAACGCCTTCGACGCGCGCGTCGGGACTCCCGGTATGACACCACTCGACCATCATCTCGACGGACGTCCGATCTCCCTCGAAGACGGCTTCGACGCGACCGTCATCGAGGTTTTTCACCCAGCCGTCGACGTCCTTCTCGCGGGCCGTTTGCCGAGTCGTCGCCCGATAGTACACGCCCTGAACGTGGCCGGAGACGAACACGTGTGCGCGAATTCGATCGCCCATGACTCAGAGTATGTATCGCCGTCGACAAAATCCGTACGGGTCGGTCACGTTCACGCTCCGCCAGTCCGAAGGTGGTGAAAGACGTACGTCTGAGCGTACCCGGCGTATCGGCCGCCGAAGCGTTCTCTGATCGCTCGCGAGGTGTCGACGTAGTTCCCTCGCTCGCAGTCGGGATAATGTTCCTCGATGGCAGTTCGGATCCACGTATCTAACGGAACCGATTCGAGGTAGCCAAGCGAAAAGAGGAGGACGCAGTCGGCGACTTTTTCGCCGACGCCGACGAACCGGGTCAGCGAGTCCCGTGCGTCCTCGTATTCGAGACCAAGGGCGTCCTCTGGGTGGACATTTCCGGCCGCTATCATCTCCGCGGTTCGGTGAACGTACGGCGCGCGATAACCCAACGAGAGGTCCCGAAGCTCCGATTCGCTCGCCGCGGCGAGCTGTGTCGGCGTCGGAAACGCCCGGTACTCGTCTCCGTCGAACCGGATCGACCCGCCGTACCTCTCGGTGAGGGCGATCTGCATCCGGTAGATCCGGGGGATTCGCATCTGTGCCGAGCAGATGAAAGAGATCAGACAGCCGAAGGGGGGATCTCGAACGAGTCGCATCCCTCGGTAGGCCTCGTACGCTCGATCGACGAGCGGATCGGCGGGCGTGGCCTCGATGATGGCGTCGAGGTCGTCGTCTAGTCTGAGCAGGTGTTCGAGTCGCTCGTAAGCGTTTGACGTCGACGATTTCCACTCCAACCGGTCATCAATCCGCCTGATTCGGATTACTTCGGGTTCGTTCGTCTCCGTCGCGCTCGACGGAAGCACCGTGTAGTACCACGGTGAGTCACCGGGTGTGCCGTCGTACATTCGACCGCCCTCCCGTCGCCACAGATACGACTGGCCGCTTTCGAGCGTCGTGGCCAGATCGAGGCCGCCGTCGAACGCAGTCACCGGGTGGCTTCCCGTCTCCATACCCGCTACAGGATGGCGACGAATTTCGACCTTTCGAGTCGAATATTTCCGTTCCTGCTCCCGCCCGAGCTCGCGAGGCGAACCTTCTTGTCGCAGGGCACGCAATAGCGTACCATGGATTGTCGAGTTGTCGTCGAAGCCGCGGTCCCGGTCTACGACGTCGAAACCACCGACGAGGCGATTCGGATCGCGATTTCGAAAACTGGGGAGATGCTCAATCCCGATCTCAACTACGTCGAGATCAGCATGGGTGCGCGGTCGTGTCCGGATTGCGGGGCCGAACACGATCCGGCCTTTATAGCCGCTGACGAGGGACTCGTCGCGCTCGAACTCGAGATGACAGTATTCAACGTCGAGCGCGACGAACACGCCGCTCGAATAGCGAGAAAGGAGATCGGGCAGCGACTCAAAAACATCCCGCTCGAAGTCCTCGAAGTGGAACGAATCGAAGATGAGGATGAATCCGATGGCGACTCGGCGGACGTGGATATCGCCGACGACGAACCGACAACGGACGAGGATGACGGCGACATATTACCGGAATTCGAAGAGTTACTCGACGAGTAGAACCCCCATCGTCTGACGATTACTCTCCAATCGGCTGACACTGTATCTTCAATCGGTCCACAGGGTCTTTTCCCAACGGGTAGAGAGCCCCTTCGTCGGTACGGTGAAGTCTCTCGGCGGTTCGGGATTCCCTATAGAACGCACTTCGAAAATTCAGTCAGCGGTCGCCGAGACGGCCGGTTCGACTTTCCGTTCCATCCCTTCGGTGATCCCGTCCGCGAGCGCGAATACGGCGGCTTTGTGGTCCGTCTTCGATTTGTGGATTGACGTCGGTCGAACGCCGAGTTTGCTGTAATCCGCGTGTTCTATGTCACGCTCCGCGATCTGCTCGTAGTGGTTGCATACCTCTGCAAGCAGGCCGTGGAGATGTATGAGCTCCTGCTTTTTCATAGTCATCTTCGCTTAGCGACTCAGAGCATATAGTAGTATCCTGAGATAAGTTAACACGATTCTTTCGTAGAATGGCTATATCGTCGGATCTGGCCCCCGGCTGGACGATACGTACATCATGATTATTTCTGACACGTTCGTTCGATTTCGATCGTTTATCGTCGAACTCTATCGAAGCGTTAGACGATCTTCAACAGCTGTTGTTCGAACTTCCCCATCCGAACTCGCTGCCACCCACGAAGCGTTTCGTCCAGCGTCGGATCACCGGTATCGACACGTAACACACCGATATCGTCGAGCTTCTGCTTCGAAGCGATGATCTCGAGCTCCGATCGACGGATGACCTCTGGCGAAACCTGATCGTTCCCCCGACCGAAGACGAACCCCTGTCCGCCGATCGGCGAGACGACGACGACGTTGCGATCCCCGAGCGCTTCAATGATGTCCGATTCGCCGGCGTCGCGGACGAGCAGCTCGCCGTCGCGGTAGACGTCGACGCCGAGCGGTGAGCCGTCGAATCCCAATTCGGTTTTGACCGCACCGACCGTCGAGCCGGGGCCGAGCACGTAGACCGCGTCGTCATCTCCGATGTTCTCGACGACCGCCGATGCGAGTGTCTCCACGGTCCCGCCCCCGATCTGTTTCGACGACTGAAGTTCCTCGCTGATCGGGACCGAGACGGTCGCTTTCAGTTCCGTGTTGACGTCGCCGCTGCGATAGGCGTCCTCGTCGATATCGTTCACCTCACGGCGTTCGGTTCGATCGAACGCCATCGCAATTCGTCCGGCGGCCCGCGGCGTGACGGCGAACACGGACGAGTACACTTTCACACCGCCGGGAATTCCCAAGATTGGAGTTTCCCGATCGAACTCTTCGAGCGCTCCCGCGACGTCGACGGCCGTCCCGTCGCCGCCGACGAAGAGGATCACGTCGACGGCCGAATCGACGAACTGTCGGACCGCAGTAATGGTGTCTTCCGCGTCGGTTTCCTCGTCCGTCGGCCGGCCGACCACGACGGGCTCGATCCCGGCTTCGAACGCTGCGGCATCCCCCAACACCCCGCCGAAGGTGGACCCCTCGAACACGCCGCGGTGGTGGCGGAGGGGTG
>CAZLHT010000147.1:0-4628 GCA_964559185.1 uncultured Natronomonas sp. | reverse complement strand
AAAGTCATGGCATCCACAGCTAAACAGCGTTCCACCGGACGCGGGGATCGAACGGTTATCGACGTTCGAACGACTGCTTTCGCCGCGGTGACAACGACGGTTCCCGCGTCGCGATAACCGAGTGATCTTTAGATGAGCAAGCAACCATCCAGCGTTTCGAAACGGAAACCGGAGGGGTCGACCAAGGACCGGACGGGCGGGTCCGTGATCGGCGCCTCGATGCCGGGTGCGGACGAACGAACGAAGGTACGGGGGGAACCGATCTACGCGGACGACTTCGACAGAGACCGGATGCTCCACGGAGCGGTCGTCCGAAGTACCGAACCGTCGGCTCGTCTCGTCGACGTCGATACGTCCGGAGCCGAAGAACAGGACGGCGTCGCCTCGGTGTTGACGGCCGAGGACGTTCCCAACAACGAGTCGATAACGAACATTGTCGGTCAACCCGCTGACGTCGGCCTCTTGCAGGCGAATCACGTCGTCCTAGCCGACGAGGTGGTCCGGTACTTCGGGGAACCGGTCGCGCTCATCGCTGCCGAGACGCGGCGGATCGCGAAGGAGGCCGCCAACCGGGTGGATGTCACCTACGACCCGATCGAGGGCGTCTACGATCCCGAGCGGGCGATGGCCGACGAGGCACCGGGGGTTCACGGCGAGAACAACGTCATCGCGCGGTGGAAACTCCGGGATGGTGACGTGGCGAAAGGATTCGAAGCGGCCGACGTCGTCGTCGAAAACGAGTTCGAAACCCCGTTCCAAGAGCACGCCCATCTCGAACCGGAATCCGGCGTCGGGTGGCTTGACGACGACGACGTACTCAACCTCCGCGTCGCCACGCAGGTCATAGAACAGTACCGCGAAATCGCGGAGATGCTTGACGTTCCCGAGAGCAAGGTCCGAATCCGCGGGACAATCATGGGCGGCGGGTTCGGCGGAAAGGAGGATCTGAACGTCGAACCGTTCATTGCGCTCTTGGTTTCGGAGACGGAACGGCCGGTGAAACTGACGTACGATCGGGACGAGATGTTCTACGGGCGGCACAAGCGCTCGCCGTTCACCCTGAAATTCAAACACGGCGCCACCGACGAGGGGAGGTTGACGGCAATGGAGGCCGAAATTGTCTCCGATTCCGGGGCGTACGTCTACCTCAGCCCCTGGATCCTCCTGTACGCCTGCTATCACTCGACCGGTCCCTACGAGATCCCGAACGTCTCCGTCGACGCGTACTCCGCGCTCACCAACAACACGCCGGGCAGCGCCTTCCGATCGTTCGGATCGATGGAGGTCACCGTCGGCGTCGAACAGCAGATCGACGAACTCGCCCGCGAGATCGGCATGGATCCGATGAAGTTCCGCGAAAAGAACTACCTCTCACGGGGCGACGAGACGGCGACCGGCCGGGAGATCGAATCGGTGGTCGCCTTGCCGGAGACCCAACGGAAAGCCTGGGGGGCGCTCGGGGAACCGGCTGAATCCGACGAAAGTACCCTCGTCGGACGCGGGATTGGGAGTAGCTGGCAGTCATATGGGCGGATGTGTTACCTCCACGATATGTCCTCGGCGTGGGTCAGCCTTGAGAAGGACGGAAGCGCCGTCATCCGATCGGGAATCCCCGATCTCGGGGGCGGCCAGCGGGAGTCGCTCCGACAGATCACCGCCGAAGAGCTGGGGATCCCGGTTGAAGACATCCACGTCAACAACAGCGACACACAGGCGACGCCGCTGGGTGGGACCGTGACCGCGACCCGCGGACTGTACATGTCGGGGAACGCCGCGAAGAAGGCGGCGGCGAGCGTACGAGAGGACCTCCTGGCGCAAGCATCGGAGATGCTCGGTGACGACGCCGATCGTCTCACGCTTCAGGATCGGACCGTCGAGACGGTCGACGGGGATCGGTCCCTCCCGCTTCCGGACGTCGTCCAGGAGTGTCACGCCAACGGGAATCCGCTGCAGGGCTTTCACACGTTCCGCGCCCCGACGGCCGACGCCGTTACCGACGAGGTGCTGGAGGGAAAGATCTTCCCGGATTTCACCTTCAGCACGCAGGCGGCCGAGGTCGAGGTCGACGCCGACACCGGAAAGGTCACCGTCACGAAGCTCGCCTGCGCACACGACGTCGGTACGGCCATCAACCCCGCCCGCGTCGAAGGACAGATCGAAGGCGGAGCGGTTCAGGGGCTCGGATACACGCTCATGGAGGATTACGAACTCGACGATGGAGTTCCGCTGACGCGGAATCTGGCCGATTATCAGCTCCCGAGTTCGGACGACATGCCCGAACTCACGTCGATCGTGATCGAGAACGGAACCGGCATCGGCCCCTACGACGCGAAGGGCATCGGCGAACCGGCTATCACCGCCACGCCGGCTGCGATCTCGAACGCGATCCACGACGCGATCGGAAGCCGAGTTACCGAACTGCCTGCGGACCCCGAAACCGTCTATAACGCGATGACGGAGCGAGAGGACTGAGCCGCCGTCCGCCCGCTGACCATTCCCCTGATGCGAACCTTTATCAATCGTCTCTCGCATTTATCCTACCACATCGCCTATGATCGCAGAAGCAGAGTACCACACACCGACAGATATCGAATCGGCCTGTCGCCTCCTCGCCGAGAACGACGAGGCAATCGTCGTCGCTGGCGGACAGTCGCTTTCGCTCCTGACGAAGGAGGGGATCCTCTCGCCGGAGGTTCTCGTCGACATCAACGGGATCGAAGCGCTTGAGGGGATCGAGGAAACGGACGGCGTTCTCCAGATCGGCGCGACGACGACCCACCGGGACATCGAGACGTCCGATCTCGTCGCCGAGAAACTCCCGGCGCTCGCCGAATCGGCGAGCCGAATCGCCGACATTCAGATCCGTAACGCCGGTACGATCGGAGGCGTGGCCGCATACGCCGATCCCACTGCGGATTACCCGCCTGTGCTTCTCGCACTCGACGCGACGATTGTCGCCGAAACCGAAGCGGACGAGCGCGAATACTCCGCGGACGAATTTTTCACCGGATACTACCGGAGTGCGCTCGACGAGCAATCTCTCGTCACCGAGATCCGCCTGCCCCTTCCGGACGAGACGGAGGCCGCGGCCTACGAGCGTCTGGCTTTCCGGGAGAACGATCGCGCGATCGTGAACGCGGCCGCCTGGATCGCCGTCGGAGACGAGGCTTGCACCGACGTTCGGATAGCAGTCGGCGCGACGACGAACAGGCCGCTTCTCGCCGAGAATGCGGCGACGGAACTGATCGGGGCCGAACCGGATCGGTCGACGATCGAAACGGCTGCGAAGGTGGCCAAAGAGGAGATCCCGATCGCGTCCGATCCCACCATCGACGAGGGATATCGCCAGGACATGGTCGAGAATCTGGTCGATAGCGCGCTCGATACCGCCGCCGAACGAGTCCGAGGTGACATCCATGAGTGAACTCACACTGACCGTGAACGGAGTTGAGCACAACGTCGACGTCGACCCGGCGACGCCTCTCTCGGAGGTTCTCCGGGACGAACTCAACCTGAAGGGCACGAAACAGGGCTGTTCGACCGGCGTTTGTGGCGCCTGCACCGTCCGAATCGACGGCGAGGCTCGCAAAGGCTGCATGCAGATGGTCGGCGGCGTCGCCGACGTCGAAATTCAAACGATCGAGGGGGTAGCTGACGGCGAGGACCTCCATCCGGTTCAGGAGGGATTCGTCGAGGAGTTCGGTCTCCAGTGTGGCTTCTGCACGCCGGGCTTTATCATGTCTGCCGTCTCCCTGCTCGAGGAGAATCCCGATCCTTCCGAAGAGGAGATCAAGACCGCGATCCACGGAAACACCTGCCGGTGTACCGGCTACACCAAGATCATAGACAGCATCGAATACGCGGCCGACCGTCTCGACGGAAACGAGACGAGCGAACTCACCTCCCCCTCCGACTGATGACAGACGACACTGATACCCAGGTTATCGGTACCGATACGCCCCGGAAGGACGCGATCGGGAAGGTGACCGGAAAAACGACGTACACGTCCGATCTGGAGCTCCCTGGTATGTGGCACGCGGAGGTGGTTCGGAGTCCGCACGCCCATGCGAAGGTCCGAAACGTCGATACAACCGAAGCCGAAGCGATGGGCGCGGTCTGTCTCACCAGCGACGACGTTCCGGACCTGCGGTACAACGAGCGAACGATCAGCCTCCCCGAAGCCACGTTCAAAGACAAGACGGTCCTCACCGATCACCCCCGGCAGGTCGGCGAGGCTGTCGTCGCTGTGGCCGCGTCCACGAAGGAGCGCGCGAAGACGGCCAAGGAGGCCATCGACGTCGACTACGAGGTGTTATCGCACGTCACCGATCCGAGAACGGCGATGGACGATGACGCCCCCCTGTTACACGACACGGTCGTTCTCGACGGCGAGGAACTGGAAATCGAAAACAACATCGCAACAGAACGGGAGATCGATGTCGGCGACGTCGATGGGGGATTCGAGGGGGCCGACGTCGTCGTCGAGGAGACGTTCGAAACCGGCCGAGCCTACCACGCCCAACTGGAGACGAAGTCATCCGTCTGTCGCCCGGAACCCAACGGCGGTATCACGGTCTGGCCGACCACGCAGACGATCGGCCGCTCGTCTGGTTCCACGACTACCACCT
>CAZLHT010000146.1:0-4676 GCA_964559185.1 uncultured Natronomonas sp. | reverse complement strand
CGGGCTCTCGTCCTTACCAAGGACGCGCTTTACCGCTAAGCTACCCAGGCGAGCACTCGCTGGTAAACAGCCGCCCCATTTGACGGTTGTGATTTTGAGCCAACCGCCGTCGGGCGGTTGCTCGTCCTCGATCGAACCGTAGGGTGGGGTTCAGGGACGAAACGGGGCGTCGTCAATCCGATCCACGTCGGTTCGATCCGCCGTCCGTTCGAACGGCTCGTGTGTCACCTCGTACCCGGCGGCCGTCTCCGCAACCTCGGCGGCGACGTGGAATCGGATCGGTACCTCCTGTTTCGTGGTGACGGGGACGTCGTAGTTTTCCGCCTCGTAGTCGAACTCGACGCCGTCCGCCCGGCGAGCGTCGACGAACGTGTCGTGCTCCGCCAGTCGCGCTTCGGCGACCGCGCGGGACCTCTGGGGAAGGGTTTCGATCCGGTCATCGAACACCCGGCAGAACTCGCCGTCCAATTCGTACCCGATCGAGTTTCGTCCAGCCACCATTGCCGCAAGCGAGGTCGTCCCGGTGCCCCAGAAGGGATCGAGTACCGTATCGCCGTAGACGGAGTACATGTTGACGAGCCGGTAGGGGATTTCGAAGGGATAGGCCGCCGACCGTTCTCGGAGGTCGCCATCGCCGTCCCTTTCACCGGCCCCGCATTCGTCCACATCGATCGACTGCAGCGTTCCCCTGACGTCCGTCCATACGTCCGAGAACCACCGGTTTCGCTCCTCCCAGAAGTACGCCGAGCGGTACCGACGAGTCGATCCCGGCTCGAAGCTTCGGGGTGTCTCGCCGTTGCGGAACACCAGTACGTACTCGTGTTCGAGCGTCACGTACGCGTTCGGTGGGAGCATCCCCGAGCCCATGAACTTCGTCCCCGAGTTGGCTGGCTTTCGCCACAGGAGTTCCGGTAGCGGCTCGAATCCGAGCGCTTCGAATGCCTCGACGACTCGGGCGTGATTCTGAAATACTCGGAAGCTGCCGTCTATCGTCCTGGTGGCGTCGCCGACGTTGACGCACGCGATGCCCCCGTCGACGAGCACTCGGCCGAGTTCCGCCCAGACCGACTCGAGTGTCCCGTGCATTCGGTCGAAAGCCCCGCGGCCGTCCCCGCGTTCGAGACGCTCACCGATCTCTGGATCGAGCGTCGAGAACAGCTCGTCCCACATTTCGATCATCGGATACGGCGGGGAGGTGACAACAAGTTCGACGGTGTCGTCGTCGATTTCCGAAAGCGAGCGGGCATCCCCGGTGACGATGCAATGTGTGGTTTCCATCGATCGTTCGCTCCGAGATTCTGTCAACGTGTCCGGCGGCTCCGCACGCACGTTAGGTCCCCGGTGAACGCGAGTAATCCCGCTTCGGGGGTGTCTCCGGACGTGTACGCACCGCTGCGATTCGCTCTTCGAGTCCATCGAGGGCGGTGTCAGCTGCGGGTAGGGGTTCGGTCCCGACCTCCGCCGCGAACTCCTCTGCGAGCGATTCGATCCTTTCGGGAATCGATCGGAGTGCGATATCCGCGCCGGCCACGACTGCGATCCGAATGAAGTCGGCTTCGAGTCCGTCGTCTAACGCCGCTCGATCGGCGTTCGATCCGTGCCCATCGGGGTCCGTCTGATCGCGACCGAACCGTCGGACGGCGTCCACGACGTCGTCCGCGACGACCGTGTGCGCGAGATATTCGAACCCGCGGGCGACGAGGACTTCCGCCGCGATGGCGTTTATATCGCCAGCCGATCGATCGCCGTCCGCCCACGGATCCGTCCGGATGAGTTCCCGGGACAGTCTGAGCCCTTCGTAGCTCATCTGGATGCCGGCCCCGCGGCGAGCTGCGACGTCGCCCTCGATCGATGCGTCGAGGGCCGTTGCCGTCAGTACGGTGAGCGCTCCCGGCGTCATCGACGCTGTCTCCAGGACTCTCTCGAGACGGTCGCGGAGGGTCTTGGGACTGATATCGTCGATCCCCTCCCGAAAAGCGGCCCGTGCGTGGGCGGTTTCGTCCATCTACTGCGTTCGGTAGGGACGGGAGGGGCAAATCAGTTTGGAAACCGAAACGCGGTCTGGCCGGTCTTTTTCCGAGGGGGTCGGCGAATGTTTCGTCGCTCCCCACCGTGGGCTCTTTCGACCGTAGCATTTATCGTTCGAAGCGACCCCGATCGGGGTGATGATCTCTATCGCGGACGAGGGCGACGTGCGCGTCACGACGCTCGATCGCCCCGACAGACGGAACGCGCTCACCCCGGAAGGACTCGACGCGTTGGAGGAAGCCGTGCTGAACTGTCCATCTCCGGTGCTCTATCTCCGCGGTGCCGGCGAAGCCTTTTGCGCGGGTGCGGATCTCTCGACCGTCGCTGAGGTTGCAGAAACCGGCGACGTCGAGCCGTTCATCCGTCGCGGCCAGCGAGTCGCGAACGCGATTGAGGACACTCCGGCGATCGTGGTTGCCGGAATAGACGGAGCCGCGCGCGGCGGTGGAATCGAACTGGCGTTGGCGTGCGATCTGCGACTCGCGACGCCCGAAGCGACGTTCGGCGAACCTGGGGTCACCCTCGGAATCTTCGGAGCGTGGGGCGGGACCGTCCGACTTCCGGAAGTCGTCGGAATGGGCGACGCGCTCGATTTCTCGCTTTCGGGTCGCGTGATCGACAGCGAGGAGGCGCTACGGATGGGGCTGGTCTCGAGGGTGCTCGAAGAGCCGCGGACGGTCGCGGATCGAATCGCGAACAACGATCGAACGTCCCTCGAATTCGTCAAAGAGCGGATCCGCGATCGCGGGCACAAAGCGGCGCAGGAGGAAGCCGAACTGGAAGCCTTTAAGGCGCTCGTCGAAACGCACACGGAGGCGCTCCAGAAATTCGGCGAGTGAGGTCAATTATAGCGGTTCCGGGGCGGGCGGCATCGATCGCTTGTGGGCGCTCTCCTCGTAGAGTTCGACGACGCGATCGATCGATTTCTCGGGGACGCCGAGCGTCTCCATCGTCGCGTGCTTCGAGAGCGGCCCGTCGACGTGAAGCGCGAGAATCGCGTCGAGATCGTCGTAATCGAGTCCCATCTCGGCTTCGTCGGTTTGACCCTCCCACATGGCCGCAGTCGGGGTTCGGGTGACGAGATCCTCCGGCACGTCCAGCTCGCGGGCGAGCTGTCTGACTTGGCACTTGTACAGGTTACCGATCGGGTTGCAGTCAACCGCCTGATCGCCGTACTTGGTGAAATACCCTGTCGAGGCCTCCGATCGGTTGCCGGTCCCGAGTACGAGACGGTTCTCCGCGTTGGCGACGAAGTAGTTTAGGACGGCTCGCGTCCGGACGCGAACGTTTCCGAGTGCCGTTCGATCGGCGGCGGTGCGTCCGGGAGTAGCGTCGACGAAGGCGTCGACGATCGGCTCAATTTCGATCGTCCCGTACTCAATTCCCAGCGCCGTCGCGACGCGTTCGGCGTCCGTCTCGTCGTCGTCCGGATTGACCGAACTCGGAAGCAACAGGCCGTGGACGGCGTCCGCGCCGAGTGCCTCGCACGCGAGGTGGGCCGTTGTCGTCGAGTCGATCCCCCCCGAAAGCCCGATCACAGCGCCGTCCGCGCCGGCGTCTTCGACCATATTGACGATGAACTCGACGATGTGTTCTCGCCGCGCTTCGAGTTCTGCCCGCGAAAAGAGCAGTTCGACGCCCGTCTGCTGGAGTGGGGCCTTTGGGTCCGTCATCATCAAATCGATGGCGTGCTCAGGACTAATAACCTCCCGTTACTGCAATATTTATAGACGTACGTTTCATTCGTTCCGACTCTGCGTTCGGGTGTCATCTCCGAAAGCTATTCCCGTCGAGTCCCTCTCTCCGGCCGAATGGCAACGCGTCGAACGCTTCTCGTGACTTGCGGCGGTTCGCTCGGGGCGGAAACGGCATCGGATGAATCGGTCGCGGTCGGCTTTTCGACGAGTCGGCGCTCGATCCGCCTTACGTTTTCCACTGCGAGGGTCCCCCTGCGAGACCGACCAGCTGTACGAGGCGATATTGCTCGATGTCGTCGACGGCAATACGATCGATCTGCTGGTCGATCTCGGCTCGAACACCCGTCACGAGATCCGGGTTCGCATCTCGCATCTCGATACCACGAAGATCCGCGGCGTTCACGAGAGCTCCGAGGAGTATCAACAGGGGTCGAACAGCGCCAGTTCGTCGAGGGTCACCTTGCGAGCGCGAAGTTGCTCGTCTATCGGTTTGAGACGAATCACGATCGATGGCCGAACCGTATCCGGTGAGGATGCTCCTCCTGGGATTCGTAGTACTTGGTACGGTATTCCTGCCCGAGTGGCTCTCTGAGCATCCGCTCACCCCTGCGATTGTATACGTCCTCAACGGGGGCATCCGTGTTCTCTTTGCCGTTCGAACTCCCTGCTCTAGACCCGCTCCGATACGCGGCGGTCACCGAACGGGCGGCGAAGTTCGCGGTGAGCGTCGCGTTGATGGGTATCGGTCTCAAGATCGATCGCTCACTCTCCATCGTCGGGTGGACATCCACGTGGGCGGCTCCTCGCCGTGACGATGGTCGTACTGTTCGGAGGGGCCGTCGCGAGAGGACTCCTCGGAGGTTGGCGATCGAAGCGGTGACAGTCGGTGTAGTGATCGTATTCGCCGTTCGACCGGCGGCCGGGCTCTTGGCTCTGCTCCGCTCGTCGGAT
>CAZLHT010000145.1:0-4744 GCA_964559185.1 uncultured Natronomonas sp. | reverse complement strand
TCGTCGGGATCGACCCCGGCGATCGTCCCGGAATCGCGGTGCTGTCCGGAGAGACAATCGTCTCGGCGTTTCAGGTGCCCGCCGGGGAGGTCGCGAGCGTGATCGATCGGGAGACATCGGGGGCGGCAGACCCGCTCGTCCGGATCGGCGACGGTGCGCGACTCAAGGGTGCGTCGATCGTCGACGAAATCGAGGAGGTGCCGATCGAACTGGTCGACGAAACGGGGACGACGCCGTATCAGGGGACGGGCATTCGCGGGATGGGCGACGTACTGGCAGCGGTCAACATCGCCCGACTAAACGGTAAGCGGATCGAATCACGCGAGATCGAACCGACGGCGGGCGAGATTCGACTGATCCAGAACCGGTCCAGAGAGGAGAGCCGAAACGGTCGAAGTATCGACGAGTTCCTAGCACGAAGAGTCGCCCTCGGCGAACTGTCGATGGCGGAGGCGCTACGTCGACACCGGGGCGAATGAGTCGGGCGTCGGACCGACGCCGAAAAGTGGGTCCAACCCGATCCAAGCGGACCAACCCGATCCATTCAAGTACGCGCCCGAACACGTACCTCTATGAACCACGCTCGATCCACGAAGAAGCGAACGGGCGGTCGACGTCGAAACGTCCGCAAAAAGCGCAAGCACGAACTCGGCTCCGCGCCGACGGAAACGCAGGTCGGCGAGCGGAAGCTGAAGGTCGTCGATACCCACGGCGGGAACGCGAAGGTCCGCGCCATCGAGGCCGACACGGCAAGTGTCGCCACCGACGACGGCGTCACGAGTGCGACGATCGAGGACGTCGTCGAGAACGCCTCGAACCCGAACTACGTTCGCCGAAATATCATAACGAAAGGTGCCGTCATAGAGACCGATGTCGGACGCGCCCGTGTCACCTCCCGACCCGGACAGGACGGCCTCGTCAACGCGGTCGCGATCGACGAATAATCGCGAGTACGAGGGGTAGGCGGGGAAGTCCTTTTATAGGGGACAGGTGCTCCGAACGCTTTGGAGTCGCCCCTTCAGAAAGCGGGCCATCGCGCGCGATTTCGACGGTCGATGGATCCGATCCATCTCCTCGTCAGTCAGATCGAAATCGAAGACGTCGATGTCGTCCGCCAAGTGCTCTCGACTCGTCGCTTTCGGGACGGTGAGGACGTTCGGCTGCTGAACGAGCCACCGGATCGCGACCTGTACCGCCGTCTTCTCGTGACGCGCGCCGATTTCCTCGAGAATCGGATCGTCGAGAACGCCGCCGTGAGCCAGCGGAGAATAGGCGGTTAGGGCCACGTCGTGGATCCGACAGTAATCGAAGAGCTCCGTCTGCGACCAATAGGGATTGTACTGGACCTGATTCGTCAGAATGGGATGTTTCGAGAGTTCCCGAGCGCGCGCTAACCGGTCGAGATCGAAGTTCGAGACGCCGACGTGTCGAATTTTGCCTTCGTCGACGCGATCGTTCATCGCGGCGAGCGTCTCTCGGAGCGGCGTTCGAAGGCTCGGCCAGTGGATTAGGAGTAAATCGACGTGATCGGTGCCGAGTTTCGCGAGGCTGTCATCAATCGACCGGCGTACCTCGTCGTAGCCGCGATTTCCACGCCCGAGTTTCGTCGTCACGAAGACGGACCCCCGATCGACGTCGCTCTCCCGGAGGGCACCCCCGACCTGTCGTTCGTTGCCATACTCCTGGGCGGTGTCGACGTGTCGGTAGCCGAGTTCGAGCGCCGTCAGAACCGATCGCCGACAGCGATCGCCGGTGAGACGCCACGTGCCCAGTCCGACGGTGGGGATCTCGACGCCCCGGACGGATGTCGCGTCCATGCATCCGATAGGGAGACGACCGGGATAACTCTGATTCTCAGGGAAATCCCCGAAGCGTCCCGAGGATCGATTTGAGGGGATCGGTCGTCGTCGCGAGCGAGACGCCGTCCGCGTTAGCCAGCGCCGGAGCGTGCTCCCAGAGGGCGTCGGCGTCGAGTCCGTGGAGGACGACGGCCGAGGGCGTCGGCGTCACCACCCGAAGTGCGACGAGGGGTGATTCCCCACGGGTCACGTCGGTGAACACGAGCGCTCGGTTGGTCGATTGGCCGTAGAGCCGGTAGAATTCCTCGCTGGAGAGACGCTTTATCGCCTCAACGCTGTTGATTACGGTGTGGCCGGCGATCGTGTCGGTGGCCCCCCGAACGACGGATTTCGCGCCGATCGATCGATAAAATCTCGAGAGCGGCACGGTCGTCGAGTACTCCCGCAGGTCGTAGACGACGTCCTGATCGAAACCCGAGGAGATCACGCGGGCGTGCTGGCGGACGCGATCGCCCCCACGGCGCTCGTCGATCGCCAACAACCCCTCGACGACCCGACGGACGACGCCGATACCGGGGTTTTCCCGGCGACCGCTCTCGTAATCGGAGACGACCGACGCCGACACGTCGAGTTCTTCGGCGAGGACCGTCTGGGCCACGTCGAACTCCTCTCGCCACTTCCTGAGCGTCGCACCGGGATCGTCCGAGAGCGTCACCTCGCCGGCGATCCGTTCGGCGAGTTCAGCGCCTGGCTCGCGCATACGCGAGGGTGTGGTGGCCGACGATATAAGCGTGGCCTCACGAGACAAGGATAAACCGACCGAGGACGACAGTCATCCCATGCCGCCGACACTCGTTTCCGTCGCCATCGGAGTTCTGATCGGCGTCGCGCTCTTGGGCGCGGCTTTCGACCGGCGCTCGATCGCGTTCGTCGCACTCGCCGCCGCCTTCTCCGATCTCGACGCGCTCTTCGCCCCGCTCGGTTTCGGGGCCGCAAACGCCACGTTCCATACGATCTTCGTCTCGCTCGGCGGGGTGGCGCTGCTCTATTTTGACACCGCGATTCGCAAACGGTCGTGGCTACGAGATCGCTACGGATGGTACGGAGTGAGAGTCGCGTGGGTCGCGATCGCCGCCACGGCCGTGGCGGGGATCGGCCTCGATCTGTTCAGCACCGAGGGCGTCGCCCTTCTGTATCCACTGTCGGACAGATATTACGCCGTCGTCGGTCGGTTTTTGTTCTCGACGCAGGAGGGGATCGTCCAGACGTACGTTACGTTCGCCGACGGGTGGATCGAACTCACGAGCCCCGGAACCGTCGAAACCCATCGCGTCGGAACGTGGCTCAATCCCGCGGGCGAGGAGCGGCGACTCCTGATCGTTGAGTCCGGATGGCAAGCAGTCTTCCTCGTCACTGCAGCCGTTGCCATTCCCGCGAAAGGGCTCGTCGAACGTCTCGACCGAAGCTCAGTGGGTGATCGCTGATGCCCACTTCGGTCGTCCACGCCGCCCTCGCCTTCTTGATCGCCGTCGGTCTGCTCGGCCGATTTTACGACCGACGGGCGCTCGCTATTGTGCTCGTCATCGTCCTCGCTCCTGAACTCGACACCGCCATCGGCTGGGTCATGGACGGCGCACACCGGACGGTATTTCATACCATGCTATCGAGCGCCGTTCTCGGGGGCGCCCTCTACTGTGAGACGACGCGCGAGGCGTCGCGGATTCGCGGGCGGTGGGGAGAACGCGGCGTCCGGATCGCGTGGGTCTGCCTCTTCGTCCACGCGTTCGCCCACCTGTCGCTCGATTGGGCGCATCTCTCCGGAATCAACTTCTTCTGGCCACTTCGAGATCAATTTTTCACCCTCGATGGCGAATTCGCGCTATCGTCGACCGAGGGGGTCGTCCAGACGTTCGTCGAAGTTTCCGAGGACCCCGAGACGGGCCGAGGCGTGATCGACGCCGGGCAAGGTGGAACGAGGGCCGAAACGCACGTTTCGAATCCCGCCCAACCGGCCCCCGAACCAGAGCCCGGACCGGTCGACAGACGGTTTCCGATCGCCGTCCACGGATGGCAGCTATACCTCTTGCTCGCGGGAGCGTTCGCGCTCGTTGCAAAGCGGATGCAGACGCCCCGACCGTCGGAAATCGAGGACGAGCGGTGAGAGTGAGCGCGGGCCGCTATTCGCTCGTCGTCGAGGCGAGAATGCCACCGAGCGCGCCGAAGACGACCGGATAGATGATGCCGGCGATAAGGATCGCGGGGATCGGATCCGGCGCGCCGGAGGCGTCCCCGACTGAGACGTCGAACAGGAAGACGCCGACGATCGAGAGGACCAGGTACCCGGGGGCGACTAATGCACCCGTGACCGCACCGTCATTTGTGTCGACGACACCGCGATACCGGCCGATCGCGAGTCCCGCGATGAGCAAGAGCGCGGGCGGGATGAGATACAGAAGCACGGTGAATCCATCCTCTCCGCCGACGAAGTTCCGGGGTGGCGAGAAAATGCCGATACCCGTATACGATATCTCGACGAGGTGGGCGTTGTAAAATACCCAGCCGACGAGTTCGTAGGTCGTGGACTCGCCGCCGAAGAACTCGATCAGACGGTTGAGCGGCGACGATTCCACGTCGGCCGCGACGAGCAGATACGTGAAGACGTAACCGAGTCCCCACGCCAGGCCGCCGGCGAGAGCGCTTTCGACGTACGATCGGCTACGTGCGTCGGTTGTCTGAGACATGTCATCGGGTAAATGACGCCGATATTTAAAAGGCCTTGTGGCCGAGACGTCGGTTCCTCGAGTCGCTCGTTATACCGATTGCCTCGTCCCCGAGTTGAAATCGTCCTTCGATACAGTACAAACCTATTTCCTCCATCAAACGCGAACGATAGAGAAATCCAACATGGAGGAGACAATCAACCGACGCCGGTTCGTCGCGTTCGC
>CAZLHT010000144.1:0-4750 GCA_964559185.1 uncultured Natronomonas sp. | reverse complement strand
ATCGTCTCGATGATCCAGCGCTTTACCGGCGAACCGATCAACGTCCCCGAGACGTTCATGGACAACGCCGACGTGGCACTATTCCAGAATCGGGTCAAGCAGGGCGACAATGTGCTTCGACGTGTGACGAGCGTACAGGAGATCGAGGGATACTCGAAGGAGATGGACGGCGTCGTCACCCGACAGGTGTTCTACTGGGATCCCGTCGAAGACGAAATCGTCTTTCAGGGCATGAACAACTCCTACGTTCTCGAAGAGCAGATCGCCGAACTCCTCGGGTATCCCGATACCCGAAAGATCTACGACGATCTCCAGTATCGTGCGGACATCATAGAACGGATGATACAGGAGGACATCCTCGGGTACCACGAAGTCAACGAAGCCATCCAGAGCTTCCAACGCGATGGTATCGAGGGCCTCCCCTTCACCATCGCACGGAGGGACTAGCCGTGGGGGCCGCCGCCCAGGCGACGCGGGCGATCGGATCGATCTTCGACGCCTACGATCGGATGGAGATGGACCCTCGAGTATACGTCGGGGGCGTCTTACTCCCGACGACGGTGTTCTTTCTCGGAAGCATCGTACTCGCGACGATCTGGCAAACGGCGTTTTTCGTCCGGCTGCTGTTACCCGTGTTGGGAGCGGTAATTCTCGGCTCCGGTATCGCGTATCCGAAACTCGCCGTCGACCGACGACGGATCGAGATGGAAAATCGCTTCCATTTAATGGTCACGCATATGACGGTCCTATCGACGACCAATATCGACCGAATGGAGATCTTCCGAAAACTCGCACACGAGGAAGAATACGGGGAGTTGACCATCGAAATACGGCGAATCGTCCAGTTGGTCGATACCTGGAATCAAAGCCTCGACGACGCCCTCCGACGGCGAGCGAAACAGGTTCCGAGCGAATCGGTTTCCGACCTCTTCGATCGGCTCGCGTACACGCTCGGTGCCGGGCAGGAGATGTCGGATTTTCTCTTCGAGGAGCAAAGCGTCATCATAGAGAACTATCGGACGATCTACGAGCAGTCGCTGGAGAATCTGGACGTCATGAAGGATCTATACCTGTCGATGGTGCTCTCGATGACGTTCGCGTTAGTCTTCGCGGTCGTACTACCGATCCTGACGGGAACGAATCCCACGTGGACCGTCGCCGCGGTCATCGCGATGTTCATATTCGTTCAACTCGGCTTTTTTCTCATCATTCGAGCTATCGTTCCGTACGATCCAGTCTGGTATATCGAATCCGGCTACCGGACGCGATCGAAGCAGCTACTTCTGGGAAGTTCCATCGCTGCAGTCGTTCTATTCGTCCTCATCGTCCTTTCGATGATTGCGAGCACGTTCGGCGTCTTCCCGTTTACCGTACTCGTTCCGATTGATTCGATTCCGAACCCGCTGTATTTAGCGATCCCCACGCTCCCGTTATTGCTCCCGGCGTGGATATTCCGACGGGAGGAACAGGCGATCATTGAACGAGACGAGGAGTTCCCGAGTTTAATTCGCGCGCTGGGGGCTAGCGAGAGTGCGAAACAGTCGACGACTTCCGCAGTCCTCAGGACGCTCAGAAAGAAGGATTTCGGTTCATTGACCGAAAGCGTCGACTCGCTGTACCGACGATTGAACATGCGGATTGACACCGAAAGTGCCTGGCGGTACTTCGCCGAAGACACGAAATCCTACGTCATCCAGAAATTCAGCGAGATGTACCTCATCGGTCGCGAAATGGGGGGCGAGCCGAAGCGACTCGGCGAATTGATCAGTCAGAACATGAACCAACTCGCCCAGCTTCGGGAACGACGCAGACAGGTGACGGTGACGCTCATCGGACTCCTGTACGGTATCACCGCCGCGTCCGCGTTCGCCTTCTTCACCGGCCTGGAGATCGCGGTCATCATGGCAGGGTTCGACATCGAGGTGGGCACTGGACAGGTCGACTTCGGACGGCTCCTCCACACGGAGATGTACAACGTGCCGTTGCTCCGGTACTTCCTGCTGTTGGTGTTGCTTTTCAACGCCGTCATGTCGTCGCTGACGATCCGAACCGCCGATGGGGGTCACTACGGTAACGCACTGTTGCACTTCGTCGCGCTGATCTGGGTCGGCTGTCTGACCGCCGTCGCAACCGAGACGCTGATAAATTCGCTCCTAGATATCGACCTATGACGGGGGAACAGGCCATCGCTGACTTCGGCGGACGGTTCGCTCGAAACCCCAACGGTCCGAATCGCCAAACGCCAAAACGCGGACGAATCGTAATGAGCCGAAAGCGTCTCGTCATCGCCGACGGCAGCGAGCGGCTCACGATCCCGCTTTCGAAGGTCGTCGACCTCGTCGTCGGGAACGTTCCGCCGCACCTCCGGGATCTATTCGATAGCACAGTGACAGTCGGCTATAGGGGCGATGACGGAATCGTCAAGACGGTGGTTATCGAAAGCGGCGAGGAACCAATCGCCGAATTCGAGACGGTCGCGTTCAAATGTCTCCTCAATGGGACGAAAGCGAAGCTCAAACACCCGGCACGGGTCGGCGGACGAGGGACCAACGAGCCGGTTCTGAACGCGAAACTCTCCATCGCCCCCGAACACGTGACCTTCCGGACGGACCGCGGGGACGTCAGGATTGACACCGCCAACGTGGTCGGGTTCAAACGGACGAAACGGTCCCTAGATGGTGCGACTCGCTCGACCTTGCTCGTCAAACACGCGGTCGATGGACAAGTCTCCACGACGCTCATCGCACCGATCTCGAGGCGTCGGTTGAACATTCTCGGTCGGTTTTTGGGAATCAGATACAGTGAACTGGTCGAGAAAGTCGACGGGATCGATCTCAACGAACCCCAAAAGCGATTGCTCGTCGCGATCTACGCGACCGACGGCGATATCGACATCGGGAACGTCCTGAACGGCGACGCCGCGCGAGCCACGAACGTCCTCAACGCGCTGGGAAGGAAGGGGCTCATTCTGGAGGACAAAAACGGAATTTCGCTTACCTCGATCGGGCAGGTCATCGTTAGCCAGCGACTCGATGACGTGAACGTCTGAGGTGATCCGTCGATATTCCACCCATCACGATCATCCTTTGAGGACATCCACGGCTGCTACACTCGCCTCCCAGAAAATCGAATTGGTTCAATCGAAATTGAATCGGTTCAATCGATCGATCCGATCGACGAGTCCGTCCAATCCGTCGTTTATCTCGTCGACGCGGTCGGCGATATCGTCGGCGGGAACGGAACCGTCGGGCGTCGACTCGACGAGTCCGTCGTCCTCCAGCATGCGAAGCGAGTACCGCGTCTTGTGCTCGTCGATGTCGATCGTCGCCGCGATTCGATCGACATCGATCGGATGATGACGCAGTACTGTCTCCAGGACGAGGAGATCGCGTTCTTCCTTCCCTAGCTGTCTCGCCAGCCGCTCTATCATTGGGACGCAGTTACCGAACGGACGGGCAAAACGATGTCGGAGTCGAACGCGAAAGGATACTGGAGACGTTCGCCGGGGCGATCACCACGGGACGCTGAGACGAGAATCTCGGAAAGCCACCACTCGGAACGACACGCCGAGAAGGGGATCGGATCCGTCGGCTCCGCCGACCGGTCGCCGAGCGGTCGCTCGTACCACGCAACATCGTGCCACTCGCCGAGTTTGTATCCCACGTTCGGAAATAGACCGACCCGTTCGAAATCGAATCGTTCGTGAAAGTCGACGCTTTCGGAGTTCGGGACCCTAATAACGCCGTACGCGATTTCGAATCCCTGTCGTTCGAGCGTCCACAAGAGCGCTCATATAACTGGGATCCCACGCCTTCACCCCGGCATTCCCGCTCGACGTAGACGGACAGCTCCACGGTCCACCGGTAGGCGGCTTGCGTTCGCAGCGGACTGGCGTACGCGTAGCCTACGGTTTGACCGTCGCGTTCGACGACGAACCACGGATACCGTTCCGTGAGTTCCCGGATCCAGTCGGCGACCGCTCGTTCGTTTATCGGTTCGGACTCGAAGGTGATCGCGGTCGTCTCGACGTAGGGGTTATAGATGGCCGCGATCGAAGACGCTTGTTCGAGGCCGGCCACAGATACCGTGTTTCCTCCCATATCCCGGTGTTAGGATGTCGGTTTAAATCCGTATCGGCAACTTTCACCGAAGAAGCGTGAGACTGCCAAGAGCAAAAAGCATATCTCCGGGCGGACCGCAGAATATATATCAGGATGAACGAGGTTCAACTCGAAGTCGCGAAAGCCTACCCCAACGACTCCGGTCGGGGTATCGCACGCCTCGATCCCGACACGTTGCTCCATCTCAAACTGTCGCCGGGGGACATCATCGAGATCGAGGGCGCGGAGGCGACCGCAGCGAAAGTCTGGCGCGCGGACCGCCAGGATTGGAACACCGATACCGTCCGAATCGATGGGTTCACCAGACAGAATGGAGACGTCGGGATCGGCGAACGGGTGACGATTCGAAAGGCCGAGGCGACGAAAGCCGACCGACTCGTTCTCGCCCCGCCGGAGGAGGCATCGGTCCAGTTCGGCTCCGACGCGGCCGGCATGGTCAAACGCCAGATCCTCAAACGTCCCGTCGTCGAACGCGATATCGTCCCGGTGATGAGTTCGACCAATCATCCGTTCATGCGGTCGCCCGGACAGGCGATTCCGCTCATCGCCGTCGAAACCGAACCGGAGGGGGTCTGTCTCATCACCGAGGACACGGAGGTCGAACTCCGCGAGGAGCCGATTTCGGGCTT
>CAZLHT010000143.1:3256-4850 GCA_964559185.1 uncultured Natronomonas sp. | reverse complement strand
GTATAGATCGTACCGTTCGAGCAGGTTGTGCGTCTCCGACTCGATGACGGCCGTTCGGGTGTCCTCGCCGTCCTGGGCGACGATCTCGTCGTCGGAGTATTTGATCGCCGTCTTCAGCTTCCCGACGAGAAATTCCCGAAGATCCGCTTCCAGCGGCGAGAGGTGTGGTTCGACCAAGTAGTACTTCTTTTCGTTTTCCTTTTCCGAGTGAAATATCACGACGAACGCGTAGGGTTTGTTGACCCAGTACCGCTCGACCTCTCGAAAGTGACTCTTTTTTTCCTGGGGCACCGCTCGCTCGAGATCGTAGCGCGTGACGACCGTCGTGGTCCCGTCGTCGTTCGAAAAGAACGCGTCTTCGTCGATATCGGGATCGACACGGACGGTCCGTTCTTCGATTATCTCCGAGAGCGCCTCGGTGGCATCGTCACCGCTACCGAGACGGGAGACGAGTTCGTCCGGCGGAAATCCGAGATACGACGCCGGATCGAACGGCTTCCCTTCCGGTGGCTCGCCGTTCTCGTCGTAGTGAAACTCCCGTTTGAAATCCTCCCAGCCGTACTGACCGTTGACGACCGGCAGTTCGTCGTCCGTCGATTCGACGTCGGGGTTCGACGCGGCATCCGCCGGTTCGGTCTCGGACGGATCTGCCGTTGGGCCCGTCTCGAGGTCGCCACCGTCGGAGTCACCGGTCGACATTACCGATCGCTTCGCGCGTGCGTTGAAAAAGGGTTCTCTCCAAATCGACCTGTGAAACCGGCGAAAACTCCAGTTTCATCGACGGACAGCGACGCGTTCGTTACAACACGAATCGTTCAAGTCGGTCCATCGCCGTTTTGAGTTCGTCGAGCCCGGTCGCGTAGGAGGCTCGAAGATGACCCTCTCCGCCGACTCCGAAGGCGTCGCCGGGAACCATCGCGACCGATTCGGCCTCCAGCAGGTCCTCGGCGAACTGTCCGGCGTCGCCATCGGGACACTCGGGGAACACGTAGAATGCGCCCGTCGCTTCGAAACAATCGATCCCCATCTCCGAAAACCGAGAGAGGACGAAGTTTCTGCGGCGGTCGTACTGGGCGCACATCTCGATGACGTCCTGCCGGCAATTCTTCAGCGCTTCGATCGCGGCGTGCTGGGCGGTCGTGGGGGCCGAAAGCATCGTGTACTGGTGAATTCGGTTCATCGATGCGATGACCTCCGGCGGGCCCATCGCATAGCCGAGCCGAAGTCCCGTCATCGCGTACGCCTTCGAGAAGCCGTTGAAGACGATCGTTCGATCTCGCATGCCATCGAACTCGGCGATCGAGACGTGCTCGCCGTCGTAGGTGAGGTCGGCGTAGATCTCGTCTGCGAGCACCGCCACGTCGTGTTCCCGACAGAACGCCGCGACCGCCGCGAGTTCCTCGCGGTCCATCGTCGCGCCGGTCGGGTTGTTCGGATAACAGTAGACCAACACGTCGGCGTCCTCGGCGCCGGATTCGGCCAGCACGTCCGGTGTGAGGGTAAACTCGTCTTCTGCGCGGGTCGGCACGTTCAGTATCTCACCGCCAGAGAAGATCACGTTTGGCCTGTAGGAGACGTAGGACGGCTGGACGAC
>CAZLHT010000143.1:0-3156 GCA_964559185.1 uncultured Natronomonas sp. | reverse complement strand
GGCTCGCCGACGCCGAGCGAGATGACCTCGTCCATCTCCTCGGCGAGTTCGAAGAATCGACGGATCCCAGACGGCGGCACGTCGCTGACGCGCTTCGACGGCCGCAGCGTCATGGCGTGACCGAGAGCCGATCGTCGTCGCTCCCGTCGTCGAAGCGGTGGCCCGCCTCCTTGTACGTCTCCATGATGTAGTGCGTCACCGTCTGGGTGATCTCGGGCAGCGGCGCGACCTTATCGCTGATGAATCGCGAGACTTCCCGCATGGTGTCCCCCTCGACTTCGAGGGAAAAGTCGTAATCCCCGGAGACGAGCCGGAGCCCCTGTACCTCTCGAAATCCGGCGAGTCGCTCCGCGACATCCCGGTAACTGGTTTCCCGATCGAGGGTAACGTTGAGTTCGACGTGCGCTCTGACTCGGTCGCCGCCGACGGCGTCCCAGTCGACGACGGCTGTGTATCCCTGAATCACGCCCTCTGCTTCGAGTTTGGCCATGGTCTCCTCGACGCCTGCCTCGGAGATGCCCGTGAGGCGTGCAAGATCCGCCGTCGAGTATCGGGCGTTCTCGCACAGTACCTCCAGCAGTTCGTCGGCGTGCTCCATACCGAATAGGACGGTAGCGCCAACTAAAACGTTGCGAGCCACGGTGAATCTCGATCAGTTATTATAATGATCTTTTGTATGGATTGAAATATAAGGTCATGGGTTGATATATTATCTCTCGATACTATTATTATCCATAGGGTGTTCCAATGTGATATGAAACAGCACGCGTTGCGGACCGCAATGGAGCTGTACGAGAGCGGTACACTGGAGTTGGGAACGGCCGCCAGTCAAGCCGGTGTCTCCGCTGACCGCCTTCGCCATGCCGTTCTTCGTGCCGGCGGTTCGGTCTCGACGGTGACGACCGATCCCGACCGCATCCGCGTCCACGCCGACTGAACGATCGGATCGCCATTCATCCACCCCTGGTTCGTCTCGGGCTCGCACGCCGTCGACCGCCCGATCCGCTCTTTTTCCCGATCGTACCCCCTGGCTTCGAAATCTGCGTTTCGCCGGGCGTCGACGGGTTGGGTTCGAGTCGTCTCTCGGGATCGACCGGCCTCGTTCGAGATCGCATAATAACACCCAAGCGGTTCGCTCGATTACCCTACGTATGGCCACCGTACGCAACCTCGCCCGGGAGATCCGTTCATTCACCAGTAACGCGTTTCTTGTCGACGGCGACCGGACCGTCCTCGTCGACGCCGGCAGCGAGTTCGACGCGGTCGAACGGATCGAAGCCGTCACCGGCACGCTCGATGCGATCGTTTTGACGCACACCCATCCGGACCACATCGGAAACCTCGGTGCGATCGTCGATGCGTTCAACGTGGCGGTGTGGGGATTCGATCTCGACCACGAATTCGTCGATCGCAGGATCGCGGACGGCGATTCCGTCGAAATCGGGGACGACGCGTACACGGCCCTTCACACGCCCGGACACAAGAACGACCACCTCTGTCTGTACTCTCGATCCGCCTCCGCACTTTTCGCCGGTGATCTGGTGTTCGGAAACGGCGGATTTGGTCGAACCGACCTTCCCGAGGGGGATCGAGAGGCGCTCGTCGAAAGCATCGAGTACTTGCTCTCCACCGTCGATGAATCCCTGTCGACGATGTACGTCGGACACGGTCCGACCGTCGATACGAATCCGAGACGGCACATCGAACTCGCGCTGGAGGCCGCGAGATTTTGACCTCGTAGAGCAACGTGTCGTCGATCAAGAACGATTCGCCGGGGGGTTCACGCCGTCTTTCGGGCCCGACAGACGAACGTTTCCGTTCGGGAGGCGGCGTGGTCGACCTTCAATCCGATCTCGCCGAGTGCCGAGACCGCGTGGCCGAGATCGTGTCGCTCGTCCGGCTTGGAGCCTCCCTCGCCGTCGCCGTGGCGGTCCCAGTCGACGAAGACGACCCGGCCGCCGGGGGCGAGAACCCGTTCGATCTCCGCCATCGCGTCCTCGCCGGAGAACTCGTGGTACGTCATCGTGCTAACTATTCCGTCGAGCGAAGCATCATCGAACGGCATATCGGCGACTTCCGCGGTCACCTGCCGGACGTTCTCCGGCACGCCGTTTTCCTCGTATAGGTCGTGCATCTTCGGCTGAACGTCGACGGCGTGGACCAACCGAACGCGATCGGCGATCGCATCGGTGTAAAACCCCGTGCCGCTCCCGAGATCGGCCATCTCGTCGTCCGGTTCGGGCGACAACAGCCAGACGAGTTCCTCGATCGAACACCACCGATACCGGCTCTCGTCTTCCAGTTTCTCGGCGCGTTCGGGATCGAAGGTGTGAAATCCCATACCGCGTGCACGCCGGCCGCCGTATTAACGGTGGCTGCTCAGATTCCTTCGTTCATCGCTTACCCCGGTCGATCGATCCCGTCGCGCCGACCGTCCAGAATCGCAAAGCGTTCACCGCGTCGCCGCTCGAGCCATCGGAGCAGCCGTTCGGCCCACCGTAGCTTTTTCGCCTTCTCGGGAGTAATCGTCGGATCGTCGAATGCCCAGCCGGCGAAGACGAGTCGATCGGCCCCGCAGGAGTCGGCAAGAAACGCCGCCCGGTCGCCGTCGGTAAAACCGCCGAAATTGACCATCGGCGGTGTCGGCTTGGTCTGGGTCGACGGTAACACCGATTCGATCTCGAACGTCGGAACGTGCCGCTCGAGTAGGAAGAGGTTATCCCCGTGAGCGTGTACGGCGACCGGAATCTCTCGCTCGGTGAGAGTCCGCGCCGTCTCGGGTGTTTTATCCAGATCGGTGACCATGCAATCGACCTCGATTCCGTGGTCCAGACAGACGACGACGGCGTTCGAGGCTGCCACGACGCGGTCGGCATCACGGGCGATTTCGAGTTCTGCGGCGAGCGTCGGGGCACCACCGCAAATCGCGACCGTCCCATCGAGTTCGATCTCACCGAGTGAGAGGGGCTCTCCTTCGGCGACGAGTTCGGCGAGTCTGTCTCTCGCGTTCGCGTCACCCTCTCGGTCGTAGCCGAAGTCCTTCAAAATCGCTTCGTAGATCGGTTTCCATTCTTCGTACTGCATAGCCACTACGCGATGTTAAGATTGAACCCGAAGCGCACCAAGGTACCCCTACCCAGATGTGCCCTCCGGGCT
>CAZLHT010000142.1:0-4878 GCA_964559185.1 uncultured Natronomonas sp. | reverse complement strand
GATCCGTGTGCTCATGCGTCGCGAGAACGGCGTCGGCCTCGGAGATATCTTCCGGAGCGAATGGGATCGGGATCATCCGGACGGTCCGCGGTGGATCGCCGGTCCCGAGGTACGGATCGACGAACACGGTCGTTCCGTCGGACGCTTTCAGGACGAAGCCGTTACAGCCGAGATACCATAGCGTCAGACCGTCGGGCGCAGCCTCGGCGACCGCTCGGGGGAGCCAATCGCCCCAATCTGAGTGAACAGTCATGCCGACTAGTCCAACCCCATCCTTGAAAAAGGCGAGCGGTTCGCCGGGCGAATGGCCGAAAAATTTGTATGGAACTACTCCCCCCTACGGTCGGGATGCCACCGCGGCCGGAACTCGAATCGGGCCCCGTGTGGCTCCGATTCGTCGAGAGTGAGTTCCCAGCCGTGAGCGTCGACGATGGCCTCGACGATCGCGAGCCCGATTCCCGTCCCGCTCTCGGCCGTCGAGTAGCCGAACGCGAAGACATCTTCGCGTTCGTCTTCGGGGATTCCCGGCCCGTCGTCCTCGACGTAGAATCCACGTTCGAGGGGACCGATTCGAACCGTTACCACCGATTCCTCGGGAGACCGTTCGGCGGTCGAGCCGTGTTCCACGCTGTTCCGAAACAGGTTCTCGAAGAGCTGTAGAAGCCGCCCTCGTTCGCCGTTTATCGTCCCGAGACCGGGGTCGATTTCGATCGTCGCCCCGTCCGTATCCACGTTTGACCACGCCTCCGTCACCACGGTCTCGAGATCGAACTGGGTCATCCCTTCGACGGTCTGTCCGTACCGCCCGAGGGCTCGAAGGTCGGTGATCAGTTGTCCCATCCGATCGAGCGCTTCCCGAACTTTACCCAGGTGTTCGGTCGAGTCGTCCTCCATCGCCACGTCCAGCCAACCCGAGGCGACCGAAAGCGGGCTTCGAAGATCGTGACTCACCGTGGACGAGTACGCTTCGAGCCGCTCGTTTTGCTGTTCGAGTAGCCTCCGATACTCATATTGCTCCGTGACGTCGGAGACTACGGCGACGACCTGGGAGAGACAGCCGTCCCCGTCGTAGATCGGGGCGGCGTTAACCGACAGCCACGCCGTCTCGTCGCCCGACTTCTCGATCCCGTGTTCAAAATCGAAGACCGGCTCGCAGGTTTCGAGGACCGTCGCGACGGGGAGTTTCTCTGCCGAGATCGGATCGCCGTCCCCGTCGACGACCGCCCATCTCGGGTCGTCGTACGTTCGATCGGTGATTTCGTCTCGGTCGAGCCCAAGCACCGCTTCGGACTGGTGGTTCGCCTCGACGATCGCACCCTCTGAATCGATGACGACGATGCCGACTGGACTGGTCTCGAACACCTTCGACAGCATCTCCGTCTTGCGGGAGAGTTCGATCCGATCCCCCGCCACCTCGGTCACGTCGCGTAACGCCGAGAGGTGGATCCCCGGGAGGACGTTCGCGCTCGCGGCGAACTCGGCGGTTCGAACCTTGCCGTCGGGGCGGTGGACCTCGAACTCGCCTCGCATCTCGCCGTCCTCGAGGAAGGTCTCCCACACCGCCTCGAAGTCGAAATCCTGCGCGGCGAACTCGGCGATCGATCGATCGACGAATTCCTCCCGCGAGCAGCCGAACAGCTCCGTCGCGGCCCCGTTCGCGTCGACGTACGTCCCCTCGTCGTCAGTCAAAAGAATCGCGTCGAGCGTGTCCTCAAACACCGTGCGGAACAACCGGTCGTCAGGCGGCGTAGGACCCATGGGAGGAGGAACGGGGGACGATACTAAAAGGATTCGTCGCGCCTGCAGTGAATCCATTCGCCGGACCGTCCCCCGGGGTCAAAAGCGCGGCCGTTTTACGCGGGGACGCACAACTGAGCCCAATGAGCCACGATTCGGATACCCAGCGAACATCGGGCGACCTCCGAAACACGGGGATGGCGCTCAAACACGAGCGCACGTGGGATTACGAACTCGATCGCATCGTGGACGCCGTCGAGGAACGCGACGCGACGAAGGTTGGACTGCAGTTTCCCGAGGGATTAAAACGTCGAGCCGGTCGGGTCGCCGACGATCTTCGAGCGTCGCTACCGGAAGGAACGAACGTCCTCATCTCCGGGCAACCCTGCTACGGAGCCTGCGATCTGGACACGTTCATGATGCGGCGAACGGACGTCTTCATCCACTTCGGTCACTCGCCCATGAAGGAGTCGGACAAGATCATCTACGTTCCCCTGTTTTCGAACGTGGACGTGATACCGATCATGGAGGAGTCGCTGTCGGAACTCGCCGCCGCCGAAGAGGACGACACCGTCGGCCTCGTGACGACCGCCCAGCACATGAACGAGTTCGAGGAGATGTGCTCGTGGCTCCGAGAGCGCGGATACACCGTCGAAACGCGCCGCGGCGACGAGCGATTGACCCACGAGGGACAGGTGCTGGGCTGTAATTACGCCTCCGCAGACGTCGACGCTGAGCAGATCCTCTACGTCGGCGGCGGGAAGTTTCACCCGCTGGGGCTGGCGATGGAACACCCCGACAAGAAGGTCGTCATCGCCGATCCGGTCAATAACGTCGTCACGGTCGCCGACACCGAGAAATTCATGAAACAGCGCTACGGCGCGGTCCACCGAGCGATGGACGCCGAGGAGTGGGGCGTGATCTTCTGTACGAAGATCGGCCAGGGACGGTGGGAGATCGCAGAAGAGATCGTCGAGAACAACGAGAACGCCTACCTGCTGACGATGGACGAGGTGACGCCCGATCGGCTCACGAACTTCGGGTTCGACGCCTATGTCAACACCGGCTGTCCGCGGATCACGACCGACGACGGTCCGCAGTTCAAACAGCCGATGCTGACGCCCGGTGAGTACGAGATCGCGATCGGCGAAAGACCGCTCGACACTCTCGAATTCGATACGTTCCACGGCACGTGGTAGGCTAGAGGGTTGCGTATCATGGACTAACCGTACTGTCGAAACGACAACAGAACCTCCGAACGTTTACATTTTCAATCCGCCTCGTCAATCGATAAAGATCGGCGCCGTACTATATCTTTGTTGTTCGTCTGATACAGACGATGGCGAGAAACGTTCGGTTAGTATCGAAAAGGTTCGGGTACCTCTCCGTATCCTGGCTATAACTTAGAGGACTCTCCATCTTGGTTCGGTGGGCACACTCGCCCAGGAGAATTCGTTAATGCAACCTCAGATGCCGCAGATGCAAGGCGGTCAAGCACAGCAACCTAGCCAACAGTTCGATCGGATCGGCCAACAGATAGACCAGCAGATGAGCCAACAGATGGGCCAACGGTATCAGGATATCGAGACCCCACAGCAACAGGCTGCGATCGACGAGATCAGTTGGGCGATTCGGGTGTGTGAATGGTGCGCCGATCAGTGCGTCCAGCATGCGAATCCGAATATGGTGGAGTGTATCCGGCTCTGCGAAGACGTCTCGGAACTCGGGAAGACGGCCCTTACGCTGATCCCGCGGAACTCCCGGCACGTCCAGCAACACCTCCAGACGCTACAGCAAGCGCTCGAAGCCTGTGCGCAGGAGTGTGGTCGGCATCAGAATGTACACTGTCAGGAATGTGCACAAATACTCCCTCAGGCGGTCCAGTCGATCCAGCAATTTGTCGGATCGCTCCAGCAAGGGAGCGGTCAACATATAAGTGGTCAGCAAATGGGTGGTCAACAGATGGGCGGCTTCCAGTAAGCTCGGGGCGTTCGAGACGAAACCACCGGTTCGTTCCTGAGAGGCCAAACAATCATAGGGTCTCGGCCGAAACGGTCGGTAAATGTCATCCTCCGACACCGCCGAAGAGGACCGGCTCGTCGAGCTTTATCGGGCGTACATCGGGGAACCCGACCGGCGGACGGACGTCTATCTCGGCTTCGCGCTCTTTTTCGGCGGACTTGGACTTGGACTCGTCGGCCTGCTCCTTTTCGTCGTAGAGCGGGCGTTCCTCGATGGAATCGTCTTCTGGGTTCGGGAGATCGCCTTCGCGATCGGCGCGATCGGCCTGCCGCTGGTGTTGGTCGCGGTCGTCGTCTTGCTCCCGGCGGATCGACGTTCGGCGTACGTCGCCGGGATCGGATTGGCGATCGTCGTCGCGTCGATCGCCTTTTTTGTGTCGGTGTACCCGTCGAACTGGAACTACGGGACTCCCGATTACAGCCTCCACGGCGTGACGGTCTACTCCGTCGGATTGATAAGCATCCTCGCGGCGACCGGTTCGGCTCTCGTCGGGTACCACATCGAGCGCGCCGGCGAGAGACCGACCGGAACGAGTGGCGAAGCGGGGGACGACGCAGGGGCTGCCCATGCCGGCGAGGGCGCCGATCCCGCGGCGACCGAAGCGCGTGTCCAACGGGATATCGACGAGGCAATGGCAGGAACCCAAATCTCCTGGGGCGGGGTCGAACGAGTAGAAACCGAGCAGTTACGAATCACTCCTGACGAAGATCTCGAAGGGCAGTCGCTCGATCAGTCGTCGGCGAAAGTCCATCGATCGACGAGCATCGACGATCAGCTGTCGGCGCTTCAGGGATTGAAAGGCGGCGAGCAGCGTACTGACAGCGGAAGCGGCGTCGACGATCAAGCCGCGGCACTCAAAGAACTCCGCGAGCGGCAACGACGGGCGGAGAAAGCGAAACCGTCGGGGATCATCGAACAGCTCAAATCGTATCTCGAACGGTAGCGTGTCGTTAGCCCCCGGTATCGAACCGGTAAGGATAGCCTAAACGATCGGGGAGTAGCTTTAATAGCTCCCCAACGACGCGTAAGGTATGGCCCGCGGCATTGACGTCGGGACGATGAATCTCGTCTCGGCAAAACAGGACAATAGCGAGACAGTCTTCGTATCACAGCGTAACT
>CAZLHT010000141.1:0-4908 GCA_964559185.1 uncultured Natronomonas sp. | reverse complement strand
AGAGCGGGAGAAACAACGCGAACAACTGGCCGCACTCAGCCACATCAACACGATCGTCCACGACATCACGGACGCGATCATCAAACGATCCACCCGCGAGGAGATCGAACGGACGGTCTGTGAATCTCTCGCGAACGTGGATTCGTACACGTTCGCCTGGATCGGCGAAGTGGATACGGAATCGCAGACCGTCAGCGCACGAGCGGAGGCCGGCGTGGAGGGGTACCTCGACGGGATCACGATCTCCGTGGATCCCGACGACGAACTGGGCCGGGGGCTGACGGGGAGAGCGCTACGAACGGGCGAGGTTCAGACCACCCAGGACGTCCGTACGGACGCAGGGTGCGACCCCTGGTGGGAACACATCGAAAAGTACGACTACCGATCGGCGGCGGCGATACCCATCGTCCACGAGGACACCGTCTACGGGGTGTTGAAAGTCTACGCCGATCGACCCGGAACGTTCGAAGGGCCCGAGTGCGCCGTGATCGGCCAACTCGGGAAGATTACCGGCCACGCGATCGCGGCGATCGATCGAAAGCAGGCGTTGATGAGCGACGAAATCGTCGAACTCGGATTTCACATACCGGGGATGCTCGAGTCGCTGGGCGTCGATGCGACAACCGACGGGAAGATCGCGTTCGAAGAGACCGTCGCTACGAGCGATAAGGCCTACCTCGTGTACGGCACGATGACGCCCGACGCACGCGAAACGCTCCGGGCTATGGCCGAACAGTACGAGCCGTGGAACGACGTGCGCGTGATTTCTGAGGAGGCGGACGGAATCCGATTCCAGATACGGTCCACCGACATCTCCATCCGTTCCAGAGTGGCCTCCAAGGGCGGTACCGTAGAGGAAGCCGTGCTCGAAGAGGGCGACCTCCACCTGCGAGTGCAGCTCCCGCCGACCATCGACGGGAGTTCAATCTTCGAGATCGTCACCGAAAAATATCCGAACGCTCGGTTCCACTCAAAGCGTCAGTTCTCTCGGAGCCGAACTTCGCAGCGGCGAGAGCAGCGATCGTCCCTCGATGGCCTCACCGACCGCCAACGGGCCGTGTTCGAAGTCGCCTACAAGCGGGGATATTTCGAATGGCCGCGAAACGCCTCCGGCGAAGAGATCGCGGACTCGCTGGGAATCGCCCCGCCGACGTTCTCACAGCACCTTCGCAAGGCCGAAAAGACACTGCTCGACTCTGTGTTTTCGTCCGACGATTCGTCGAACGGGCGGCGAAAAGACGCCGAGAGCTAAGCCGTCTCGGTCGATCGTACACTGGAGTCGATTGCGACTGTGGCGGTCCGAACAAACCGAACGAACGATAATTTACATATGGAAGGGCGATAACCCCTCACCATCAATGATGCGTATCGAAGAACTCCTCGAAACCAGAGTCCAGAAGACACCCGAGGAGCCCTTCTTGACGTTTCGAGACGCGCAGTTCACCTACGGGGAAACCGCCGATGCGGCGAAGCGGTACGCGAACGCGTTCGACGAGCTGGGAGTCGAATCCGGCGACCGGGTGGGTCTGTTCTTGCCGAACTGTCCGGAGTTCGTCTTTTCGCTGTTCGCGAACGCGTTTCTCGACAGTGTCACCGCCCCCTCGAACCCAGAGTACCGGTCCACCGAACTCGAACACTCGCTCGAACTCTCGACGCCGGAAGTGCTCCTCACGACCCCGGAGCTTCTCGAAACCGCGACCGAGGCGGCAGAGGGAACGAGCGTCGAACGGATCCTCCTCACCGAAGAAATCGATGGCTACGACTCCCTGCCGGCACTGGCGGCCGATCGGCCGGCGACGATCGACGCACACGACGGCGACGCGAAGACCGTCGGGTTGCACATGTACACCTCGGGCACGACCGGGCCGCCGAAGGCGGTCGAGTGCCAGCACGAAAACTGGACGATCAGCGCGCTCGACTTTCAAAAGCGAATGGGATTCACCGTCGAGGACACACTCTTCACCGCCCTCCCGCTGTTTCACGCCAACGCGCAGATCTACTCGACGCTGGGGGCCGCCGCGGCCGGGAGCGAAGTCGTCATCTACGAACGCTTTTCGTCCTCGCGGTGGTGGGAGTGGTGTCGCGAACACGGTGTCAGCGAGTTCAACGCCATGGGGAGCATGTTGAAGATGCTCGACAACACCTCCGAGTCCGACGACGACGCCGAGAATCCGGTCGATCTCGTCTTCTCGGCAGGAACGCCCCCCGAGCTCATCGAGCCGTTCGAGGAACGCTTCGGCGTCCGGGTGGTCGAGGGCTACTCGCTCACCGAGGATCCGCTGTTGATGCTCAATCCGACCGACCCCGAGAAACGTCGCATCGGAAGCATCGGGCTTCCGCCAGCGGAAAAGCGGATTCGGATCGTCGACGACGACGGAAATCCGGTGCCGAGCGGCGAGAGGGGCGAGATCGTCCAGCGGTGCCCAGCGCTGATGGCCGGCTACCACGAACAGCCCGAAAAGACGGCCGAAGCGGTCGTGGACGGCTGGTTCCACACCGGCGACTACGGGAAGATCGACGACGACGGGTTCGTCTACTTCCTCGACCGGAAGAAGGACATCGTCCGCCGCGGGGGAGAGAACATCTCCTCGTACGAAGTCGAGGGCGTGATCACATCGCTCGATGCGGTCGAAGAGGTCGCGATCATCCCCAGTCCGGACGAGTTCTACACGGAGGTGGTCAAAGAGTTGATCCGCACGAAAGAGGGACACGAGATCGGTCCCAGAGAGATCGTCGAGTACTGTCGGGGAAAGATTGCCTCGTTCAAGGTCCCGCGATACGTCGAATTCGTCGAGGAGTTCCCGTACACGCCGACCGGAAAGATTCAAAAACAGCGGCTCCGCGATCGGGAGGAAGACGAGGAGCCGGACCACTGGGATCGAGAGAGCGAAACGGTCTGATCACTCCAAGGGTCAATAAAGAGAATCGAGATCGTCGAGTTCCTCGGCCTCGTGGCCGTGTTCGGGGGCCGGGAACTCGCCGGATTTGACCTCCTCGACGTAGGCCTCGATCGCGTGTTCGATCTCCTGTTGAACGTTTCCGTACTGTTTGGAAAACGACGGCGACCACTCGCTCAACCCGACGATGTCGTGAAAGACGAGCACCTGCCCGTCGCAGTCGGGGCCCGCACCGATGCCGATCGTCGCGAGGTCTGTTGCCTCGGTCACCTTCCGCGCCAGATTCGACGGGACGTGTTCGAGCACTAGCGAGAATGCGCCCGCTTCGTCGTGCGCTTTCGCCAGTTCGATGATCTCCTTCGCCGCCTCGGTATCGGTTCCCTGTCGAGGATAGCCGCCGTACTCGTTGACGCGCTGGGGAGTCAGGCCGAGGTGTGCCATCACCGGGATTCCCAACTGGACCAGCCGTTCGGTCAAATCGACCGTGTGCGGTCCGCTCTCGAGTTTGATCGCCTTCGCGCCCTCCTCTTTGAGCATTCGCCCCGCGTTCTTGATGCTTTCGGCCTCGGAGACGCCGAAGGAGAGAAAGGGCATGTCCGCGACGACGAGCGCGTCGTCGATCGTCTGGGAGACGGCGCCCACGTGTCTTGCGATATCGTCGACGGTGACGGGGAGGGTCGTCTGATATCCGAGGGTCGTGTTCCCGAGACTGTCCCCCACGAGCGCGATGTCGACGCCTACCTCGTCGACGATCTCGGCAGCAGGCGCGTCGTACGTCGTCGCCATCGTGATCGGTTCGTCGCCTGCCTTCGATCGAATGTCACGGACGGTAGGCATGCCAACGGATTCAGTACCGACTCCAAAAACGCTGTCGATTCGGACGGCGAACGGAAGCCGTCCGGCGGTTCCGATCGACAGATAGGGTTTTCAATCGGCCCGCCGACGGTGCGGACATGCGCACGGTCAGGTTTCACGAGCACGGTGAACCGGACGTTCTCCAACTCGAAGAGATCGAAACGCCCGCACCGGATGCGGGTGAGATTCGAATCGAGGTACGGGGTGCGTCGGTCAACCCGGTCGATACCTACTTTCGAACCGGCGCGTTTCGTCCTCCGTCGATGCCGTTCATCCCGGGGATGGATTTCGCCGGAATCGTCGACGAGGCCGGTTCGGAGGTCACCGAATACGCCGCCGACGATCGAGTGTTCGGTGCGAACCTCGGAGCGGGAACCCACGGCAGCGCCGCCGAATATCTCGTGACGCCGACAGAGCAAATCGCCACACTTCCCGAGGGGGTGCCCTTCGAGACGGCCGGCGTCGCTGGCGTCGCCGCGATGACGTCGTGGCGGGCGCTGATCGACCACGCTGGTATCGAACCGGGGGAATACTGCCTAATCCACGGCGGAAGCGGCGGCGTCGGCCACGTCGGGGTCCAGATCGCAGCGAGGCTCGGCGGCCGGGTCGTCACGACCGCAAGCCCCGAGTATCACGACCGACTCCTCGAACTAGGCGCGCACGCCGTTTTCGATTACGACCGCGAGAACCTCGCCGATGCCGTCGTCGAGGTCACCGAGGGCGGCCCGGATGTGGTCGTCGATCACATGCCGGAGGAGTACCTCCAGTTCGATTGCGACGTGGCCGCCGCGGACGCTCGGATCGTGGTGTATCGAAACAGCAACAAAGCGGCTGGCTTTACCGACATTCAGTCTGCGGGCGGAAAGGAACTGCAGTTCAACACGATGAGCGCGACGAACACCCCCGATCTCTCCGAACGATTCGGAAAAGTCGGGCGACTGTTGGCGGACGGCTGGCTTGACGTCGCGATCGCCGACACCTACGACCTTTCGGAACTCTCCGAGGCTCATCGACGGGTGGGGGAGGAAAGCTTCTTCGGAAAGCTCGCGATCGTCCCCTGAAGGGGTCCGCCGAGTTCGATTACGTCGCGTCGTCGAACCATTTCGAATACCGGAGGGCGGTAGTTTTATTGGACGCAGTACGGAAGCACGATTAA
>CAZLHT010000140.1:0-4908 GCA_964559185.1 uncultured Natronomonas sp. | reverse complement strand
CGGTCCGGAGAGCGTGACGGCCCTTCACGTAATCGAGAAGGGAGCGGGCGTTCCGGACAAGACGCCGGTCGAACAGTCCGAGGCGTTAGCGGCGGCGTCGTTCGCCGCCGTCCGTGAGGTGTTCCCCGACGCCAGCGAGCGGAAGGCCTACCGACGGAACGTCGTCGAGGGGATCTTCGACGCGGCCGACGACATCGACGCAAGCGTCATCGCGTTTCGCTCACGTGGCGGCAACCGGCTCGTGCAGTTTCTCTCCGGCGATCGCTCGCTCAAGCTAGTGACACGAGCGGATCGACCGGTGATCGCACTGCCGGGACGGGTCCTCCGATGAGCGAGAACGACGAGGAGCTCGCGAAGGACCTCGGGCTCGTGTCGGCGATGACGATCGGTATCGGCACGATGATCGGTGCCGGCATCTTCGTCCTGCCCGGCATCGCCGTCCAGCGCGCCGGACCCGTGGTCGTCCTGTCGTTCGTCCTGGGTGGGGTCATCGCGCTGTTCAACGCCCTGTCGGTATCGGAACTCGGAACCGCGATGCCGAAGGCCGGTGGTGCGTACTACTTCATTAACCGTTCGCTCGGGCCGGTCTTCGGCTCGATCTCCGGGCTCGGCGACTGGCTCGGTCTCGCGTTCGCATCGGCGTTCTACACGATTGGCTTCGGCCAGTACCTCGGCGAGCTACTCGATCTGCCGGCCATCCTCTTTTTGAACGGCGTTCAGGTCGGCGCGATCCTCGCCGGCACGATCTTCGTCGGCGTCAACTACGTGGGCGCGAAGGAGACCGGTGGGATTCAGACGGTCATCGTCACCCTCCTGCTCGCGATCCTCGGCGTCTTCGCGCTGGTCGGCTGGTTCTCCTTCGAGTGGACGACCGTGACCGGTGAGGGCGGGTTGACGCCGCTCGGAACCGGGCAAATCTTCCCCGCCACCGGGCTCGTCTTCGTCTCCTATCTCGGGTACGCGAAGATCGCAACGGTCGGCGAGGAGATGAAAAACCCCGGTCGACACCTCCCGATCGCGATCGTCGGAAGCGTCCTGATCGTCAGCGTAATCTACACCGTCATCGTGACGCTCGTGATCGGGATCGTCCCGTGGCCGACCCTCGATCTGGACGCACCCATGGCGCATGCGGCCGAGGAGGCGTTCCCGGTCGCAGTTGCCGGGGCGGCCGCGACGGCCATGACGGTCGGTGCACTCTTGGCGACGGCCTCCTCCGCGAACGCCTCGATCCTCGCATCGGCACGGATCAACTTCGCGATGGGGCGAGACGAGATCATCACCGACTGGCTCAACCAGATCCACCCGCGTTTCGCGACCCCGTACCGGTCGATCGCGGTCACCGGGATCATGATCGCCCTGTTCGTTGTGGTGCTCGGACGTGACGTCGGCCTACTCGCGGAGGCGGCGAGCGTGTTACACCTCATCGTGTTCGCGCTGTTGAACGTCTCGGTGCTCGTCTTCCGTGAGACCGACCCCCCGGGATACGATCCGGATTTCGAAGTGCCGCTGTATCCGATCGTGCCGATCCTCGGCGCAACGCTCTCGCTCGGTCTCATCGCATTCATGGCCTTCTGGCCGCGTGTGATCGCGATCGGGTTCGTGGTCGGGGCGGTGGCCTGGTACGTGTTCTACGCCCGTCGACATACGCCGATCCAAGGGGCGCTCGGCGAGTATATCCGCGATCGTCCCGATGAGATGCCCGATTTCGCCGTTTCGGCGGCCGAAGCCGCCTCGCCCGAGGCGACCCGTCCCTACCGGGTAATGGTGCCGATCGCGAACCCCCGAACCGAGGCGGATCTGATCGCGATCGGATCGACGCTTGCGAAAGCGCGAGACGGCGTCGTCCACGCGGTTCAAATCGTCGACGTTCCCGATCAGACATCGCTCGATTACGCCGCGGACCAACTCGAATCGCTGGATCCGAACGCCCGCAAACGGATGGAGAACGTCCGCGAGACCGCCGCGACGTACGACGCCGAGATCGAAACGCACACCGTCGTCTCCCATCGAGCGTTCGACGAAATTTTCGAGTCGGCTCGCCGTCTCAACGCCGATACCGTCGTGATGGGATGGTCACCGGGACGACCCTGGAGCACGGGACGAACCGAGGGGGCGATCAACGAACTCACGATGAATCTTCCCTGCGATTTCCTCGTGTTCAAAGACCGGGGGCTCGATCCCTCGCGTATCCTGTTGCCGACGGCTGGCGGCCCGGATTCGGACCTGAGCGCGGAAGTCGCGAAGGCGTTCCGGGACGTACACGGCTCGGCGGTGTCCGTACTCCACGTCGTCGACGAGCGAACGAAACGGGCGAGGGCGATGGGTTTTATCGGCGAGTGGGCGGACGAACACGGCCTCGGCGATGCGAACCTCCTGGTCGGAACCGACGGCGACGTACAGGGAAACATCGCGGACGCCGCCGCCGATCACTCGCTCGTTGTGATCGGTGCGACCGGTCGCGGTCTGCTCTCGCGGCTGCTCGGCGACTCGCTCGTGTTCGATGTCGTCGACGAGCTGGACCGCTCGGTGTTGCTGTCGGAACGCCCGACAAAGCGCACGCTTCGCGAACGCGTGTTCGGACGGAGGGCGGCCGACCGTGCGGGCGAGAAGGTCGAAACCGAGGGCGAGTGAGCCGAGAGATACATCGGGAGAGAAATGTTCACACGGCGTTTCAATAGCTTTATTTTCCATCGCCGAGTTCGAACGGCCGGAGGTAATCGGACATGTCGCTCCTCGAGGACAACCTCGAACGGGTTGGTGAGGTATCGCTAACGGCGACCGATTTCGACGACAACGAGGGAATGCCGGACTCCGTCGGATACGTGAACGAAAACGAGAACCCGGAGTTGCACGTCGAGAACGTTCCCGAGGGGACCGAATCGCTCGTCCTCGTACTCGACGATCCCGACGCGTGACCCGTCGTCGGGTTCACGTTCGACCACTGGCTGGTCTGGGACATCAATCCGGACGTCGGGACGATTCCGGGCGGGTGGGAGCCGACCGACGACGAAGCGACGGTCGGATACAACGACTTCGTCGAGAACGAGTACAGCGGTCCGTCGCCGCCGGACGGGGCCCACCGATACCGGTTCAAGCTGCTCGCGCTCGATTCGGAACTCGAACTTCTCCCCGAGGCACGCAAGGCGGTCGTCGAGATGACGATCGGAATGGAGGCGGAGGTGCTCGGTTCGACCCAGCTCGTCGGGCAGTACGAACCGTCGCAGGGGACTGCCTTTTAATCGATCGTCGGTATCGTCGATTCGGCTTTCTCGAACTCGGACGGGGGAGTCACCATGGGGTGCGGCCGAATCCTTATAAGCGGCCTCGCAGATGGGAGGCCATGGTCGAAGAACTGCGAACCGAACTTCATCCCGAGGTTCGACGACTGACCGAGGAAAAACGCGAGCGAGGCGAAACGGTCGGCTCGAGTCAGCTGTCAGTCTCGGGCGCGCGTCGCCTGCAACGCGAGACGATGGAGCGGGTCGGCTGGGTGGAGGACGCAGAAGAGGTCGAGGGCGTTCGAGACTACTCGATCCCCGTCGAGGGCGGGGAGATCCCGATCCGGATCTACACGCCGGACGGGGAGGGACCGTTCCCCATGGTGCTTTGGATCCACGGAGGCGGCTGGGTTCGCGACTCGATCGACGGCAACGATCCGATCTGTCGAACGCTGACGAATCGAGGCGAGTGCGCCGTCGTCTCGGTCGGCTACCGACTCGCGCCGGAGCACCCGTTTCCCACCGGCCTGGCGGACTGCTATAGGGCCCTGGAGTGGATGACGGACAATCCCGAAAACATACTCGGCGATCCAGACCGACTCGCCGTCGGAGGCAAGAGCGCCGGCGGCAATCTGACGATCGCGCTCTCGCTTTTGAGCCGCGATCGGGACGGCCCGAAGATCGCCCACCAACTCCCCTGCGTGCCGATCACGGATCGTCCCCGAAAGACGGATTCGTACGAGGAGAACGCCGAGGGATATGGCCTCACGCGCGCGGACATGGAGTGGTACTGGAACCACTACGTTCGCAGCGAGATCGAAGGAAGAAACCGGTACGCCGCGCCGCTGCAGGCGCGCGATCTCTCGGGGCTGCCGCCGGCGACCGTCGTCACGGGCGGGGTCGATCCGCTCCGCGACGACGGAATCGCGTACGTAGATCGACTGGAGGACGCCGGCGTTCCCGTCAAGCACCATCACTTCCCGGATATGGCGCACAACGTCACCAGTACGGCGTTTCACTACCAGGGGATCGGTCGGACGCGCGAGGCGATCGATCGTCTCGCCGAATCCGTACGGGATAACCTCTCCAAGTGAGCAGTTACAAAAAGTGAAAGAATAGAGATATTAATAGAGAACTGTCAGAATGAGATGTTTTATTCGAAATGAGCTACGGAAATTACAGAGATGCTGGTAAATCCGGAAAGAGCCACCTCGACCGCATCCGTGGCTAATTAGCCCGTCTCCTACGGTAGCTTCTCTCTATTACGGCATGGCAGAGCGTGCACCGACCACGTGTAGCAAGAAGACCCCGGCGAGGAACCGTTCTTATGGACGTAAGGGTAAGGGGCTGAAGCCGGATCAAACGACAGGTTCGATGGCGACGTGGGTGTGCTTGAGCCGCGGAGCTTTCGCACGACCTTCTTCGACATACTCGATGACATCGATACTGGCGAGCTTCTGGAGATCCCGGCTCACGACACCTTTGTCGTACCCCAGCTCTTCAGCGAGCGCGCGAACCGAGTGAGGATCGTGTTCCTTCAGATAGTCGAGGATCTCTAAGCGCCGGTCGTGTAATACATCCTCAGCTCGTTCACGAGCGAGTACGAGCGTGTCGGGGAAGCCGTGCTGCGTCAGCGCCTCCGAGAAAGAACTTCGGAACTCCAGTCGGGAATCTACTTCGGCCTCCTCGG
>CAZLHT010000139.1:0-4921 GCA_964559185.1 uncultured Natronomonas sp. | reverse complement strand
GCCTCGTAGGCCGCCCGATCGAGTCGCTCGGGTCGTTCGGCGGTCAGGGGGTAGCTATCCGAGAGCGCCGGCGGGACCGGACCGAACGGCGGTCTGAGTCGCCACGTCTCGTCGAAACGGCTGTTCGCCTCGCCCGCCGAGAGCAACACGCGATCGCCCGAGACGGAGAGTCTGGAGAGCCGTTCGTGGTGTCGCGTCACCTCCGGGCGGCGCGCGGAATCCGCCGAGAGGTAGAAGAAGGTCCCCTTCGAGACGGGATCGCATCGTTCGAGCGCGGCCGAATCGTCGAGGAGCGCCCGATAGCCGTCGACCATCGCCGGATGGCCGCGGGCACGACGTTCGACCAGCTCGAAGAGGTTTCCCTCCCGGATCGCCCCCTTGACGGTTCGGAGTTCGCGGTAGCTGACGTGGAGGTTGTGTCGCGCGAGCAGGGTTTCGCGACGATCCGCCGAACACGCGCGAAGCGTCTCCGGCGTGTGCTCGACGCAGACCGGACACGAACACGGGAAGTACTCCAGATCCTCGAGGTGGTCGGTCCCGGCGACGGTCAGATACCGACCGTCGCGGGCGTACAGCGCGTAGGCCGCCGAGTCGAACAAATCGCAGCCGGCGGCGACGGCCAAGGCGAACATCATCGGATGGCCCGCGCCGAAGAGGTGGACCGGAACGTCCGCGCCCAGCCCCCGTTTCGACGCCCGGACGATGTCGATCATCTCGGCGTAACGATAGCCGTTCATCAGCGGAACGACTGCGCCGATCGGGAACACGTCGAGGTCCGTCCCGTAGGCGTGTTCGGCGGCGGATTCGCGGAGATCCGAATACGTCGATCCCTGAATCGGCGCGTTGACGAGCATCTCGCCCACGTCGACCGACTCGGCGGCCTCGAGGCGAGATTGGGTCGTCTCTAGTTCGGCCTCCGCTCGTTCGCGGTCGATGTCCGGCGGCGTCGGAACGTCGATCGGCGTGCCGACGTGCGAGCCGATATCGCGCTGAAACCGGAGTATCTCGTCGTTCGTGACCGAGATTTCGCCGTACTCCGACAGCTGAAACGAGCCCGAATCGGTCACAATCGCGCCGGAGAAATCCAACAGCGACGGGAGTCCCTCCTCGAGGGCCCGCTCTCGGAACTCGTCGCTTCCGTAGAGGATGTACCCGTTCGTGATGAGGATCTCCGCGTCGAATTCGGATTCGAGCGTCGACGGCTCGATGGTCCGGAGGTGCGGATTGATCACTGGCAACAGCGCGGGGGTCTCGACGGTGACGTCGGCGCGGGGGACGGTCAACTCGCCGATCCGTCCGGCCCCGTCGGCGTCGCAAATCTCGAAGATCTCGCGCATTGGCGGATCGACGACAGCGGGAGGGATAAGCCGATTGGATGTCGATCGAGGGGACGGATGGGGCGACCGGTCGTAACGGATCCGATCGCCCCGTCGTACATAACCGATAAGTCACCCGCGACCCCATCGATCGATATGGAATGGCGCCTGTTCGCTAATCTCGCGGAGACCGCCGGGACGAAACGCGTCACGGTCGACGCGGGACCGGGCGACACGTTCGGAGACGCCGTGGATCAGCTGCTCGAGGCCCATCCCGAACTCGAATCGCTGGTCCTCGACGAGGACGACGGTCTTCACGAACACATTCGGGTGCTCAGAAACGATCAGAACCCCTTCGTGGCGGGCGAGGGATTCGAGACCGAACTCGAAGCGGGCGACGAGTTGGCGATGTTTCCGCCGGTTAGCGGCGGCTGATCGACGGCCGAACGTCGGAGACCACCGTACCGTCGGTCGAGAGTATCAAACGGCCCTTTGAGGTTCCACAAGCGATTCATCCATCAGGATCCAAAAAACGAGTATGTCCCCACGGAGACGTACCGTCCTCCGGATCGCCAGGGTCGCCGGAGTCGGCGTTACCGGGGCGCTTGCCGGCTGTAGTGGTCTGAGCGGGCCGAACCTGAACCCCGCCGAATCGGGCATCGTCGATTCGAAGACTCATCCGTTCTCGATCCGAACCGGCCGACCCACGTGGGACGAATCGGACGACATCGGTCGTCTCGTCCTCGTCGACGGCGACGAACGGGAACGCGAGCTGTTCGAATCGTACGACCTCCCCGCCGAACGCGCTGAGGGGCTCGAGGCGTTCACGGCCGATCTCGACTACGCCAGCGAGCGACTGCTCTTCGTCGAATCGGCGGGCCCGAACGCCTGTCACGATCGGCTCGAGGTGGGAAGCGTCCGTCTCGAGGACGGCGAACTAAGAGCCGAGGCGCAAGTGCTCGATTCGAGCGCGGACGACGTGGGGTGTGCGGAGGTCATCACCTATCCCTCGGCGCTCGTCCGAATCGCGGTCGAGGGGACGCCGCCCGAATCGACCAGCGTCGAGTTGACGAACGGGTGGGACGAGACGGCGACGGTTTCGGCGTCAATCGAAGGTGGACCGTCCGCTTGATCGATATCGACGCTTCGAAAGCTTCGATGTCGTCGCCGTCGCGTTCGATCTCCGCTGAAAAACCGAACGGCGCGTCGCCGTTCAGTCGTCGGCGGGAGCCGCAGAATCGCCTGCGGAGACGCCCGTTCCCGGCCCGACCTCGATATCGAGTGCGTCGAGTTTCTCGTCGGGGACGACGCCGTCGACCCAGCCGCGGACGTCGTAATACTCGGCTTTCAACTTGTCGAGTTCGACGAGGCTACCGTCGACCCCGCCCTGTCCGGGCACCGCGCCCTCGGCTCCGTCGACGAACCGCGCCGGCAGCGAGTCATCGGTGCCGTCGAAGCCGACCAGATTGTTGTAGTAGCGCTCCAAGGCGTAGATTCGCTCGCCCGCGGTCATCAATTCGTCTTCGGTCACGTCGCGGCCCGTCATGCCGTTGTACTGGAGGACGTACTCCTCGATGCCCTCGGCGAAGGCGTTGAACTTGCAGATGTCGAAGCTGTCCGAAATCGCGTGCATATCCTGAAACGTCGCCGTCAGCTCGCCCTTGCCCTCCCACTCGACGGGGTCGACCTTCTCGGGAATGCCGAGGATTTCCGCCGCGGGCGTGTAGCCGCGGAGGTGACACGCGCCGCGGTTCGAGGTGGCGAAGGCGATGCCCATTCCCTTCATACACCGTGGGTCGTAGGCCGCGATCGTTTGGCCTTTGACGGCGAGGGAGTTCTCGTTCGCATTCCGCCGTTCGGCGACGCGACGCGGGCCCTCGGCGAGCAGATCGGCCAGTTCGCCCTCGCGATTTGCGATCTTCGTGAGCATCTCGACGATTTCTTCGGAGTCGCCCCACTCGATGCCGTCCCCGAGATCGTCGAGTTTGCCCTCCTCGGTCATCTCCATCGCCATCGCCATCATGTTGCCCGCCTCGATGGTGTCGAGACCCATGTCGTTACAGCGGTCGATCATGACGGCGATCTCGTCGCGGTCCGTGTGGCCCGAGTTCGGGCCGAGCGCGTAGGCGGACTCGTACTCGTAGGACTCCATCCGGACGTTCATGTCCTCGCCCTTGTGGTTGACCTGGACCTCGACTTCCTTCTTGCAGGCGACCGGACAGGAGTGACAGGTCGGCTCGTCGACGAGGATGTTCTCGCGAACGTTCTCCCCGGAGATTTTCTCGGCATCGAAATCCCCGTCGCCGTAGCCGCCCTCGCGGGCGTCGGCCGTCGAGGTGAATTTCCCGTTTCTCGTTGGCAGCCCCGACATCTCATCGGTCACGTTCATCAGGACGTTGGTGCCGTACATCGAGAGGCCGCCCTCGTTTGGCGCGGTGACGTCGGACTCTTGGATGAGCTCCATCGCCTGCTTGTGCCCGTCTTTGAACGTCTCGGAATCGGCGGGTTTCGGCATCTTCGTCGAGGATTTGACCACGACGGCCTTGAGGTTCTTCGAGCCCATGACGCAGCCGGTACCGCCGCGGCCAGACGCTCGATCGTCCTCGTTCACGATGCAGGCGTACTTGACGCCGTTCTCGCCGGCCTCACCGATGCCCATGACGGAGAGGTTCTTGCCGTAGGATCCCTCGACCTCGTCTTCGAGCGCGTCGCGGGTGGCGTGAAAGCCCCGGCCCCACAGGTGGGAGGCGTCTCTGAGTTCGACCTCGCCGTCCTCGACCACGGCGTAGACGGGTGAGTCGGCCGCCCCCTCGAAGAGGAGCCCGTCGAAGCCGGCCCACTTGAGGCGAGCGCCGGACCAGCCGCCGTGATGCGAGTCGGTGACGGTGCCTGTCAGCGGCGATTTGGTACAGATCGCGATTCGACCGCTCATGGTGACCTGACTGCCCGTGAGCGGGCCGTTCATGAACGCCAGCAGGTTTTCGGGGCTCTCCGGATCGACGTCGGGACCTTGATCGAAGACGTACTTCACGCCAAGGCCGCGAGCGCCGATGTACTTCTTCGCGTCCGCGTCGTCGACCGATTCGTACCGTACGTCCTCGCTCGAGAGGTCGACCCGAGCGACGTGATCGTGGAATCCGCCTAACTCTGTCATAGTAATACGTACCACTAGCTAGTCGGATTCCATCGTGGTAATAGTTCTCATCGAATCGTAATTGAAATTGGTTACGCACCGGCTGGAGGACCGACGCAGTACACCGACTCGAGCGACGGCGCGCACGCCGCTCTCGGTACATCGGAGTGGATGAACGGTCGGACGGTCGATCGTGGGACGAAGCATCGGCGGTCCGACACGGATTTACGCCCGCGGGGGCTACCTCGGCCAATGAGTCAGCCGACGCCGGACGTCTACGAAAAGGGGCGCGGGATGGACGCCCATAACGAGGTGATGCGCGAGATCCGGGCGCGCAACGACGAGAGCTACGATCCGACCGAGCCGACTCGCGTGTGGCTCGACGAGGACAACACCCCGGACGGCGTCCGCCGTTCGCTCACGGTCATCCTCAACACGGGCGGGTGTCGATGGGCCCGCGCCGGCGGCTGCA
>CAZLHT010000138.1:0-4927 GCA_964559185.1 uncultured Natronomonas sp. | reverse complement strand
GACTCGAAGGGGAAGATCGATCCGTGCGACGGATCGATCGGGGAAGGCCGGTCCATCGGGCCGTTTCCCCTGCCGAAATCACCCGAACCCATTTGAAAGAAGATCGAGTAACCCGTCCATGGCAACGGGTTCGGCGGCCGACAGAGAGCGGACCGACGAGGGGAGGCGTCCGTCGGCTCGCCGCGTCGGTCGGACGCTCCTTTCAGCGCTCGTCTCCGCTCCCGGACGGAGTACGGCGACCCTTCTGATCGCGATCCCGTACGCGTGGCTCGGATACTACGTCGTCGGAACCACGCTCGGACGCCACGGGGACGTCATCGCCGGCGGCGATTGGCTGACGCTCGTCTTTACGTCCTACGCGTTCTTCTCGTCGATCGCGCTCGCCCATCGGATTCTGGAGGTTGGACTGGACGGATTGTCCGTCGAATCCCTCCTCGATGTCGTTGTTCTCGTCTGGTTGACCGTCTTTTACTTCGTCTGGATGCTCCTCAGAGAGCCCGTCTCGACGACGACGAACGTCGCGGAACTGTACGAGCCCATTCTCGGCGGCGATCCCACCGCAATTTTGTGGGCCGCCACCGTCGTCGCAGTCGGAGTGCTTTCGGCCGGGATCATCCTGTTCCCTCGACCCGACAGCCGCCCCTTCAAAACACGATTTCGGACAGCACTAGTGACGCTTCCGGTCGCCATCACCGCCGCCGTTCTGTTGGTTCGCCCCGGTAGCGGATCGCTCCTGTGGCCGATCGTCGGCGGCGTCTTCCTCGGGACGCTCGTCGGCGGTGCCGCGCGCGTTCACGTGATCGCGAGTGCGATCGCGAAGGGAACGTTCGCCGGAATATCACTTTTCGTGTGGACGGTCGGGGCACTCGGATGGGCTCTGGTCTACCGAAGCCGTCCGCCGACCGAGGCCGTCACGCTCGCGAACTCCGGTGAACAGAACGAGGGTCGAAGCGACAACGAAGACCGGAGACAACCGTAGATGTCCGAGACGTTCGACTTACACGACGTTCGACACCGTCTCAAGCAACTCGTCGACGACGGCGATACGAAATTATTCGAAAATAGGGACGGCGTCGAATGTCCGACCTGTGGAACGCCCTTCGTGAGACTCTTCGTGATCCGGAAGACGAAGACCTCGTTTCCGGAAAACGACGGGTCACGATTCTGTCTCCTCCACGATTCGGCGGGGATTCACGTGCTCCGCCACTAGCACGGTCGCCAGCCGCCCGAAAAGCCGACGTCATCCCAAAAATCGGTCACGATCGAAAACCCGAAGACTGAGATCCTATCCACGGTCGACTCCATCGACAACACGAGCGATGAATTCCCCCAAACTTAATTAGTGGATCTCGACCTACCGTGGAGCAACACGGTTACGGACGGATGAAACCCGTGCATTCGGGCGTTAATTGCGAGCCAGCACGGAACCGACCGAACACGAGAGATACACTATGATCGACAATCTGCTCGGCGGCGACGACGACGGGGACTCGGGGGAAAGTTCCGCGGACAGTGAGTTGGACGGCGGCCTATTTGACGGACCGGAGAACGGAGAGACCGACGATCTGATGGGCGAGGACGACTTGATGGGCGGCGACGATATGGGGTTCGACGACATGGACGACGGTGGTAACACCACCTCGGCGGAGATGGAGAACCGAATCGACGAAATCGAAAACGAGGTCTCGTCGCTGTCCTCGACCGTGGGTACCGTCAAAAGCGAAAACGAACTGATAAGCGAATCCGTCGACGACGTCGAGGAGAACATCAGAAAGCTGCTCGAGGTATACGAGATGGTGACCCGTGGCGTGAATCCTTTCGTGGACGAAAGCGAGATGGGAAACGCGTTCGCATCTGGAGGGGATGGAGGAGATACCGACAATTCGATGGGACTATTCGGAGACGATGAGGAGGAAACGTCCGAAAAGTCCGACGTCGACGATTCGATCGTGGATGCGGACGCCGATGATTTCTTCGACGGCGATCTCGAGGATGACGACGATCTCGATGACGGATTCGACGATTTCGACGACGACATCGATGAGGAGGACGACGAATTCGAGGATTTCGAGGCCGGTGACGACGCGTTCGACACAGAAGAGGACTTCGAGGAATCCGCGTCCGACGAGAACAGCGGGGGAAAATCGTTCGAAGAACTCAAAGCCGAATACGACTCGGGGGAGGCCGACTGGGACAATGGAGAGTCGTCCGCTGACAATGTGATCGACCACGGGAGAGACGAAGAGGGGATCGAAACGACGATCGATCCCGAAGGGGATGTCGACGACGGAACGGACGGTAACGGGACGGATACCGAAATATCACGACGTAGAGAGCAGAATCCGGCCACGTCGGATGGCAAACCGTACCTCGAAGCACTTCCGTCGGGATACATCGCCGACATCGTCGTCATGGACTGGCTCGAGTTCCTCGTGGAGGAAGCCGGTGTCGACGGGGCGGCCCGAACGATCGCGTACTACGAAGCGATCGAGTGGATCGACGAACCGGCAGCGAACTCCCTCCAGACGTTCCTGAACGGATTTGGCGGGGACGTCGGGGACGATCCGGAGCCGCGATCGTCACTGACCATCTCACATCACAACGCGAGTCTCCGATTTATCAGTCGGATCGTAAATCCCGATCTGGAACTCGTTTCGTTCGGTGGAGGATCCGGCCCACAACGCGTACCGAGAGAAGAAACGTCACACATGAGTGGCACGGGAACCATGCGCGGGTCAAATGACCGCCTCGAATCGGTTCGATCTCCTGCGGAACGCGTCGGTGAACCGCCGGGAGAACGGTACGAAATAGAGCCGGACGGGGGGTGTGAACGTTCGGGAATGGATGCGTTCAACTGGGGCGAGGATCGGACGGATTAACTCACATGCAACACGCACGCAACATCCGTTCGCTCGGTCTGGGAGATCACGATCGGTTGAACAAAGAGCTCGGGGGCGGAATTCCGCGGGGTAGTATCGTACTTATGGAGGGGGATTACGGCGCCGGCAAGAGTGCGATCTCTCAGCGGATGGCCTACGGATTCTGTCGAGAAGAGACGACGGTGAGTCTGCTCTCGACGGAACTGACCGTCGGCGGCTTTTTGGACCAGATGCACTCGTTGTCCTACGACGTCGTCAACCACCTGCTCGACGAGCAACTGTTGTTTCTCCATGCCAATCTCGATACGGGAGGGGTTCTGTCCGGCAATAACGACAACGACGATCGAATGGATCTCCTCACTCGCTTGATGGACGCCGAAGTGATGTGGACGGCGGACGTCGTCATCATCGATGCGTTCGATGCGATCCTCCGGAACGACCCAACGTTCGAGGCGTTGATCCGGAAAAACGAGGAACGACAGGCCGCCCTCGAGATCATCTCGTTTTTCCGGGACATGATTTCGGCGGGAAAGATCGTCGTACTGACTGTCGATCCGTCGACGGTCGACGGGGACGCTATCGGTCCGTTCCGGGCGATTGCGGACGTCTTTTTAGAACTCGAGATGATCGAAGTTGGAAACGACGTCCGCCGACAGATCTCGGTCAAACGGTTCGCCGGAATGGGCGAGCAAGTCGGGGATACCATTGGATACTCCGTCAGGTCGGGGACCGGCATCGTGATCGAAAGTCGAAGTGTCGCCTAACAATGACCGAGCAGGGAACCGTCAAACCATCCGACGAACTCAGACAGGCGGCCACCAGTCGACCGCACCTTCGAGACCACCTCAAGAAATTCAAACAGATCACCGGCGAGTTCCCGCTCTTCATCGACGAGGCCGACGAGGAGTACGAAACGAACCACCCAAACGTACTGTATCCGGTCGGTGGACCGATCTACTGTCACATCTACGGGGACGTCGGTCGCGACATGAAATACTACGCGATCGAGCCGACGCTGACGGCGGAAGAGACATCCGTCTTCGAACAGATCAAGGACGAACTTCTTCGACGGAGCGTCGCGAAGAGAGCCCCGAAAAGCGAGAGCGAATACGGCGATCGAATCGAGGAATTGCTCTCCGAAACGACCAAAATCACGGGCGACGAATCCGGGAACCTTCTTAAGCGGATTCGGTTCAAGCTCGATCCGAATACGGAGGAGGTCTCTCGAAGCACGTACGAAAACATCCGCTACCGTTTGAATCGCGACATCGTGGGGCTCGGACCGCTAGAGCCGGTGATGCGCGATCCGGCCAACGAGGACATTCACGTCATTGGTCCCGAGGAGTGTTACGTCGATCACGAAGTGTACGGGATGTTAAAGACGACGATCGATTTCGGGACCGAAGCCGAGTACGACAACTGGCTCCGAAATATGGGCGAGCGAATCGGCGATCCGCTGTCCGATTCCGATCCGATTGTCGACTCCACGCTTCCGGACGGCTCGCGGTTGAACGTCATCTACAGCGACGACGTGAGTCTCAAAGGACCGAGTCTCACCATCCGTCAAGGAAGTGAGGTGCCGCTTTCGGTCAATCAGATCACGAACTGGGGAACGCTCTCGCCGGAACTGGCCGCATATCTGTGGCTCTGTCTGGAGAACGAGCGAACCGTATTCGTCGTCGGCGAGACGGCGTCCGGCAAAACGACGACGCTGAATAGCATCATGTCGTTCATCCCCCGAGATTCGAAGATTTACACGGCGGAGGACACCGCCGAGGTGCTTCCACCGCACGACACGTGGCAACAGCTACTCACTCGCGAGGGGGGCGGCGAAAATTCACAGGATGTGGACATGTTCAATCTCGTCGAGGCAGCCCTTCGATCCCGTCCCGAGTACATCATCGTGGGCGAGGTTCGTGGTGAGGAAGGACGAATGGCCTTTCAGGCCGCACAGACTGGCCACCCCGTCATGTTGACCTTCCACGCCTCGGATATCGTCTCGATGATCCAGCGCTTTACCGGCGAACCGATCAACGTCCCCGAGACGT
>CAZLHT010000137.1:0-4941 GCA_964559185.1 uncultured Natronomonas sp. | reverse complement strand
AAGACGGACTCGTCCCACGAGAGCATGTCGTCGTCCGACATTTCACTTTCACCACGCTTGCTGCCGTGTTAAGCCTTCGGGGAAGGACGTGAGATCCCCGCCGTTCGATAGCTCGGAGATCCGTCTCCGATGGGCGATCTTCGCTCGTATCGAACACAGATACTAGGAAACGACCACGGGTCGGGTGACCCGTGGAACTCTCGCTGTATTCTTTAGACGTGCGGACGAACGCCGCGCTATGGCTTCGACCGTCGACGAGTTGCTTTACATCTCCGTGGATGTCTGGCATCCTTCGTGCTGGACGCTCGAGACGACCCGGGACACGGACGTCGGATTGTACGGACACGGAACGGCCGAAAGCGAGGGCCTGGACGCCGCAGTAGGCGCGTTCACCGCCTATGGCGACTCCACCGCCGCACTCGATTCGTTCCTCGCGACGGCGCGAGAATCTTCGCTGACGGAGACGCTTTCGATCGTCTCGCGAGGGGGTCCGAAGACCTGCGGCTCGACGACGCGAACCGTCCTCGCGGAGTTCGATCCGTTGCCGAGTATTCGACGTGCGTTCACAGATCGCGGGTTCGTCCACTACGGCCCGACGCGCCACGAGGCGGGCCGAGAGATCCGGTCACTCGTCACCCGGGGCGAGCGATCGACCGTCCGGCACACCCTCGAGCGGATCGAAACCGAGTACGACGCAGACGTCGAGGTGACGCAGATTTCGCCGATCGAGTCCCGTCCGGACGGGCACCCTTTCGATCCCTCCGGCGTCCCCTTCGATCCTTTTTCGATCGATGCCGACCGACTCTCGCCGCGTCAGCGAGAGGCATTCCGGCTCGCCCGATCCCGTGGCTACTACGGGTATCCGCGACGGGTCACGGCACGAGAACTCGCCACCGAACTCGACATCACGAAGACGACATTTCTCGAACACCTCCGGAAAGCTGAGGCGAAACTGCTGCCGCCGGTCGCCACTTCCCGACGGGAGTAACCGAAACGTTCGCGACCCGACGGCCGGAGGTGCGCACTCGACGGCTGACCCTCCCATGTGAGGTGGGGGACGTATGCGGTATCGTCCCCGATCTCTTCTCGATGAATCGAAACGATCGGACGATCACGACGTTCACCATGGTCGCCCACGCGATGTTTCACACCTACGAGCTGGTCATCCCGATCTTCGTCGTCATCTGGCTCGACGTCTTCTCTGCGACGGCGGCCTTCTTCGGTGTCGTCGTCGGATTAAGCTATGCGTTAACGGGAATCGGCGCGTTGCCGAGCGGAATTCTCACGGATCGATACAGCTCGAAGCAACTCGTCCTGGTGTGTCTGATCGGTATGGGGGCCTCTTTCCTCTTGGTGAGTCTCGCGCCGAACGTCGTCGCGTTGACTGCGGCACTACTCCTGTGGGGGGTGGCAGCGAGCATCTATCACCCGGCGGGGCTCGCGTTGATCAGCCGCGGGGCGAAAGCGCGGGGAACGGCGTTCGCCTACCACGGTGCGGCGGGCAACGTCGGTGTTGCGATCGGCCCGTTGCTCGCGGCCGTTCTGCTCGCATTCTACCACTGGCGGATCGTCGCCGCGATCCTGGTCGTCCCCGTACTCGTCGCCCTGCTTCTCGTCGTCCGAATGGAATTCGACGAAACAGCCGGAAGCGAGGACCGAGGGACCGCCAGCGCTGACGGGGACGGTTCGGTCGGGTCGCTCGAGGAGTTCGTTACCAGCACGCGGCTACTCTTCACCGGTGGGTTCGTTCTCGTGTTCGCGATCGGCATCCTCTACGGCATGTACTACCGGGGAGCGCTGACGTTCCTCCCGGACATCCTGGCCGACATGCCACTCTTCGAGCCTGTCGAGCGATTCGGCCGGAGTTTCGAGCCGAGCCAGTACGTCTACTCGGGTCTCTTGCTCTTGAGTGGACTCGGCCAGTACACCGGCGGCAAACTTGTCGATCGCGTCCGGGCGGAGTACGCCCTCGTCGGCGCGTACGCGTTCTTGGTCGTGCTCGCGCTCGCGTTCATCCCGTCGTCGAACGCGGGGCTGATCCCGCTTTTGGTCGTCGCGGGTTGTATCGGGTTCGCCGTCTTCGGCGTCGCGCCGATCAACCAAGAGCTCATCTCGAAGTACACCTCCGCCGACGTCCGCGGGCTCTCTTTCGGCTACACATACGTCGCTCTGTTCGGGATCGGATCGCTCGGTGCGACGATCGCTGGCGTCGTCCTCACGTACGCCTCTTCGGCGGTACTCTTCGTCGTACTAGCCGGCTTCGCCGCGGGCGCGGTGGCGCTCGGGCTGTATCTGACGTTCCGGTGAAGGTTCCGCTGGAACGTTCGTCATTCCGACACGAAGGACGTCGGTTCGGTCGCAGACGGGTCGTCAATCGTCGGAGAGAATCGGTGACGACCCGGTTCGATTCCGCGGTTTCGCCGCGTTGAGATTCATTAAAGCCACTGATACCGCGTCTCAGTTGACCTCTCCGCCGTCGAATTTCTCCAGGAGGTCCCCGTAGAACGTTCCCTCCTCGTTTTCGGACAGTTTCTCGACGATGAGTTCGGGCGTCGATCGGGCCAGATGGTCCGTCACGGGGGATCGTTTCACCTGCAGTTCGCCGTCCTTCAGCCCGATCGCTTCGATCCCGTCGACGGTCACGTCGACGGCGGCGGCGTCTCTGATCTCGCCGGCCAGATGCGAGATGAACACCGCCGTCGAGTTGCTCTCGGTCAGCGCCTCGAGTATCCCGGCGATGATCACCGCGCTCGCCCCCGGTTCCGTTATCGATTCGAGTTCGTCGACCAACACGAGTCGCGTCCGATCGCCCTCGACCAGCGAGCCGAACTCCCGCAGCGTCGACTCGAACGCCCCGGCGTCGAGGGTTCCCTGCGTCTTGGCCTGATAGTGTAACGCCTCGAATCGCTCGACGCGTGCACGTTCGGCCGGCACGGGCAGTCCCATCTGGGCCAACACGACGACCGTTCCGACGAGATCGAGCGTCGACGTCTTGCCGCCGCTGTTGACACCCGAAAGCAGCGAGACCCCCTCGATCGCGTAATCGACCGGCTCGACGTCTTCGAACGGCACGTCGAGCAGCGGCGATCGTCCCTCTTCGATCTCGACCCCCCGTCCCTCGATCGTCGGGAACGCACACTCGAAATCGCGGGCGAACCGCGACACAGCGAGTTCGACGTCCACCTCTAGGGCGTCGTCGACGAGCGATTCGGCGGGGTCGCGCATCTCGCGGAGGTCCTCGGCGAGTTCCCGCTTTATCTGCGCCGCACGCCGATCGCGTTCGGCGTTCAGCTCCTCTCGCAGCCGCGTGATCACCCGCTCGTCGTGCTCCACCGGAAACGTCGGCTCCGCCTCGAAGGCCTCTCGCGCCAACGATTCGTGATCCGGCAGGCCGAGCATCTCGACGAGACGTTCGCGGGCCGCCTCGATCGACTCGGCGAACTCGTCGGCGAGCTCGCGCTCCAAGAGCGAATCGACGCCCGCTCCCCGCTCGACGAGCGACAACAGATCCGCCCCCTCGATGGTCACGTCGCGCTCTTCGATCGCCTTTCGGAGCCGATCGTTCGCGACGGTTTCGGCCATCGAGACCGCGGTATCGAGGTCGTCGATCGCCGCGTCGAGCCGGGTCAACCGTTCGTCTCCCGCGACGGTCCCGTCGGCTTCCAGGCGTTCGAGTGCGGTTTCGAGCGCGTCGAGATCGCACGGCGGATCCATCCCCGCAGCTCTGTGGACGGCCGACGCCGCTCGCAGCCGTTCGCCGTTTCGCGCGAAAAACGCCAGCGTCCGTTCGGGGACGATCGACGCCGGGTCCTCCAGCGCCGTCGGTCGAACCCGAACGTCGCCCTCGATCTCGATCCCCGAAAACGCCTCGTCGAGGACGACAACCGTCGAGTATCCTCTCGCGAGATCCGCGATCCCGCGGGTATCTTCGACCAGTTCGACGCTCAACTCCGGGATGGCTTCCCGGGCGTTCGAGAACGTCTCGGCGTCGTTCGTCGCCAGGCACCGATCTCTAACCCGCACGTCCCGAGGCGCTTCGAGCGGTTCGACGCCCGAGAGCGCCTCCAGTATTTCGGGCGTCGGATCCCGCTCGAGAGCCGATTCCGCGAACGCTCTGACCTCCGCGATTCGATCCGCCGACGCGCTGGGATAGAACGTCTCGAGGCGCTTTTTTCCATACTCTGTGACCGCGCGCGCTTCGAGCAACTCGATAACCGACTCGTACAGTTCCCGCGCCCGCGTCGTCGCGAGGAACTCGCCCGAATCGCCGTGGCGGTGTCTGATCGCGGCGCGGGCGATTCCGGCCGCCCGCCCGTCGGTGATCCCCGGAGCGCGCGCGATCGTCGCGACGTCGCCCGCCTGTAACGCGGCGACCGGATCGTCGAGTTCGGCCAGCCGTTCGGCGGTCTTTGCGCCGATTCCATCGATCGCCTCGGGGTCTTCGAACATCGCGCTCACGGTCACATGAAGTCCGCGATCCCGCTTTGCTTGTTCGTGTCGTCTTCGAACACCGACTCGACGGCGCGATCGAGGATCTCGAGGCGCTGTTTCGTGTACTCGCGACAGCCGTACTCTCCGGCCACCTGAATCGCCGTGTCGATGTACTTCTTGACGGATCCCTCGTGGACGGTGAGGTTGACCCGCCCGCCGCACTCTCGACAGTCGCCCGTCAGCGGCACCCGTCGATACTTCTCGCCGCAGTCGAGACAGCGTGTCTCCTGTCGGGAAAACGCCCGGAGGTTCCCGATGATGTCGGGCAAAAAGTGGTACTCGATAACCCGCTCTGCCACGTCGGTCTCGTCGACGGCCCGGAGCTTTCTGGCCAACTCCAGTTGGGCGTTCATCTTCTCCATCATGTCGCCGAGCGTCTTGTAGGCCGACAGGTCCGGCCCCGCGGCGATGTCCGTGGTGTCGTGGGTGTGATCGAAGCCGCGGTACTCC
>CAZLHT010000136.1:0-4971 GCA_964559185.1 uncultured Natronomonas sp. | reverse complement strand
AGCGTCTTCAAGGACGCCGCCCAGCACCGCTCGCGGCTGAAGCGCATGGCCCGGACCATCCGCCGGGAGTTCGACGAGACCACCGACGACGGGACGCTCGTCTACGGCAAGACCTGGGAGACGAAAGCGCGTCTGGAGGAACTCGGCGTCCCGGAGGAGTTCTACGCCGTCAAGTCAGACCACGTCGAGTTGGCGTGGTGGCTCCTCGAGGAGATGATCGAGGAGGGCGATGTCGAGGAGGGCGAAATCGTCGAGCAGTATCCGACCTACGACGGGACGGTCGTCGAGCGGACTCCGCTTGCGTGACTTCGAAGAATCATCAGTGATTTCGAATCATGGATGTTCGCACGCCGCAGGTGCGCGGTTCTCAGGCCGTGAGCAGAGAGTGGTTCCCCCCGGCGAACCCGACGTGTTCGAAAGATTGAATCGCGGTCTTTCGTCATCACGAGAGAACGCACGCACTCTCCCGAACGACAGAAGGAGGTCTGGACCCACAAGCGTTTAATCGGCTGCCGAGATAGTGAGAAGTATGCCCGAGTGCCCCCTCGCGGACGAGTGCCCCAGTTTTTCCGAACGAATCGACGGCATGGGCTGTCAACACTACGGCGATCGCGGCGGTGCCGAGTGGTGCTCCCACTACAATCAGCCGATCAACGATCTCAAACGGCAACCCGTCAAGATCGGAGAGGAGGTCGTCGTCGACGTCGAGGACATCCACGAGTCGGGAGCTGGCGTCGGCCGAACCGAGGACGGATTCATCGTGATGGTCGATGGCGTACTGCCGGACGCCCGTGCGAAGGTCAAGATAACGGAGGTGAGATCGAACCACGCTCGGGCCGACGAGGTGGAGCGATTACCGATGGAAGACGAAGAACTCGACGACGCGGACGGGGCCGAGGACTCAGACGACGAACGAAGCGACCGCGAACGGGCACTCGAACGCGAACGGTTGGGGAGCCGCGAGAACTTCTGGGGCAACTGAACGGCTGGAGCGTGTAGACGTGTCTTACAATCGAACGCATACGAGGAACGAGCACCGATGACGATACCCGACCCCGACGAACTGCTCGAACGCGGCGGCTTCGATGCGGAGAAGAGTATTTTAACGCGCCGGCAGGCGGAAGTGCTCGTACTCCGGGAGGCGGATATCGCACAGGCCGACATCGCCGCGGAGCTGGGTACCTCCCGTGCGAACGTCTCGAGCGTAGAGGCCAGCGCGCGCGAGAACATCGCCAAGGCGAGAGAAACGGTCGCCTTCGCCGAAGTGTTGGCCGCGCCTGTCCGGTTAACTGTCGAGGAGGGAACCGACCTCTACGACGTGCCGAATCTCGTGTACTCCGCCTGTGACAGCGCCGACGTGAAGGTCAACCGAACCGCACCGGAACTCATGAAACTCATCGGCGATGCCGCTGGCGATGCGGTTCACGGGCGGGCGGTGCAACGCGACCTCACGATCACCGTCACCGGCGACGGCGGCGTCAGGGTCCGATCCTAAGTTCGTCGGATCGCCTCTCCGAAATCGGGATCGCTCACTCCGAATCCGCGCTGGTGACGGCGAGGAGGTACGTCGGGATCGCGATCAGCGAGATGAAAAGCGCGATCGCGAACAGGCTCCGAAGCCGTTCGGAATCGATGAATCGGTCGCCGTGTTTGGTGACGAGATACAGCACGAGCGTGCTCGAACCGACGAACAGACAGGCTCCGACGGTAAAGCCGACCGCGGCGACGATCCAACGATATCCGGCCGTTTGGAAAATCGTCGTTCGACCGCGGTCATCGTCTCCCATTCGATAGTGCCATCTATCGGTCGAGGGGTAAATATTCCGCGATCCGATCACCACGTTTCGATCCGGCCGCCGTCGATGTCTTCGATACATCCCTGACAATCGATATGCTCCGGATCGTAACACACCGGTCGCCCGACCGGATCGAGCGATACGGCCCGTCTTTCGGCGTGGCGGCGACAGACGATTTTCGCCCGCCCCTCCTCGTCGGTCGGAAGTTCCGCCAGTGCCGCTGTCTTCGCGTCGGCGTAGGCGCGCTTTGCTTCCTCGAACTGTCGGCCGACCGAGTGGAGTTTTGTTCGAAGGAGTCGTTCTAGACGACGACGGTTGCTCACGTTCGGAGGTACGGGCGGGAAGCTAAAAGAACCCTCGGCACACCGATCCAGGCGGTACCCTCTCGGTTTCACTTTCACTTCGCCACCGACGGCTTTTATACCATCGGGAACCAACCGACGTACGTCTCCCACCGAAAATACGCGGAGACGGAAACACCCATGACAGACCTGCGAAAGCACGCAGCCGAGATACACGAACAGTTCTCCGACACCCTCGACGTCGAGGTCGACGACATCGAATCCCGCCTTGAGACGCTCGTCTCCGAGTACCGCGTCCCCGTCGAAGAGGCCCGTCGAAGCGTCGTCTCGACCTTCCTCGAAGAAGCGGGTATGGATCGCGACGAACTCGCCGGCGGAACGAGCCAGTCGGCTAACGTCGCCGATATCGACGCGCCCGAGGCGTGGCTCGATCTCACCGCGAAGATCGTCGAACTTTGGGAACCCAGAGCCGAGTCGATCGCACAGGTCGGCCTGCTCGGCGACGAAACCGGGACGGTCAAGTTCACGAAGTGGGCCAAAAGCGACCTCGAAGAACTCGAAGAGGGTTCTGTCTACCGATTCGGAAACGTCGTCACCGACGAATATCAGGATCGGTTCTCCGTGAAGCTCAACTCCACGACGACCATCGAGGAACTCGACACCGACATCGAAGTCGGCGACGACTCGACCGAAGTCAAGGGCGCTCTCGTCGATATCCAGTCCGGTTCGGGGTTGATCAAGCGATGTCCCGAAGATGAGTGTACCCGCGTCCTCCAGAACGGCCGGTGTTCGGAACACGGCGACGTCGACGGTGAGTTCGATCTCCGGATCAAGGGCGTCCTCGACGACGGTACCGAGGTTCGCGAGGTCATATTCAATCAGGAATCGACCGAGGATCTAACCGATATCACGCTCGAGGAGGCCCAGCAGATGGCCATGGACGCCCTCGATACCGAGGTCGTCGTCGAGGAGATGCGGGGGTTGGTGATCGGTCGGTATTACCGCGTCGGCGGACCGACGCTCGGCCGCTACGTTCTGGCCAACGACATCGAACGCCTCGGTGCGCCGACCGACGGTGAAAACGTGCTGATCAAAGCGAGGTCGATCTAAATGAGTGCATCCGTCCCCACTCGCGAGGTCGCACGACGCGCCTTCGCGGCCGAATTCAACGACGCGACGTACACGTTCAAAGAGTCCGACGACGAGCGAGCGCCCGTCTACTCGCTGTTGCCGACTGGTCAGCGGGCCAACCGGGTCTTCGTCGTCGGAACGCTGACCGAAACCGAGGACGTCGGCGACGATTCGGAGTATTGGCGCGGTCGGATCGTCGATCCAACCGGGACGTTCTTCACGTACGCCGGCCAGTACCAGCCGGAAGCCACGTCGGTCCTCCGAGAGACAGAGACGCCGACGTACGTCGCCGTTGTCGGCAAACCGCGCTCGTACGAGACCGACGAGGGCGACGTAAACGTCTCGTTGCGTCCCGAGTCCATCTCCGTGGTCGACGAGGAAACCCGAAACCGATGGGTGGTCGAGACGGCTGATCGAACCATCGATCGGATCCGGTCGTTCGGTGACGCCGACGAATACGCTGCGATGGCCGACACCCAGTACGATCCGGATCCCTCGGTCTATCGGGATCGGGTCATCGCCGCTCTCGAGGATCTCGAAGGGGACGAAGACGCCGAAGTGGCTGCCGAAGCGTAGCGGCGTTCGTATTCGGCGTCACGAAACTCCGACGATCGAAAACGCCGCGAACATTGCGTCGCCGAACGTCAGCGAGAGAACGAGCCCGAAAAACATCGGGACGATAAACGGGATTCCCGGCGTGATCCAGATTTGCGCTCTATCGGATTCCGTCGCCGCATCGAGTCCCTCGCGGAGTTCCGTCGGCGTCGTTCCGTAGGCGCTGTGTTCCGACAGGAACGTCTCCGCTCCCCATAGATCGTCTTCGATCGATTCGATCCCCCCGTCCGGCGCTTTCGAGCAACAGTCATCGATTTCGCCGCCACCGGGCTCGTTCGGTGCCGCCGGAATCGAGCGGTTGTATCGCTCCGGGTCGGATCGGAGTTCCGAGATCGATATCCCTCGCCATCGGAGGTACATCCGGAGGGCGTCGAGATCGAGCCCGCGCCGGGTGAAGCCGTCCGATCTCTCGAGTAGACGCCCGTACTCGTTCGACAGGGCGTCGATCTCGACGCGCCGACCGACGAACATCGCCGGCGTGAGCTCGCCGCGGGGAAGGTTTCGAGCAGCGAGGACGAGCGGGTACAACAGCCCCACGAGGACGGTGTTCGAGAGGATCGTAAACGAGAAGACGCCGAGCGGCGCGCCATGTATCGGATACGTACCACCCAGGGCGTGGTAGGCCGGATACACCGGGAAAATCACCGCGAGTGTCATGATTGCCTTCGCGTCGGCCCCGCCGAAACCGCCGATTCGCCAGAAGACGTATCCGAGAGGTGCGACGAATCCGAGCGAGAACACGAGTTGAATCGCGAACAGCCGCCGCTGCAACACCGAGCCGTCGAGGACGACGAGGAGATCCCACGCTAACGCCATCGTGCCGACGACCACCAGCGGGAGCCACGTTAGATTCGACACCCGCCGAGTTTCGAGATCGCGGTAGGCGGCCCACGCGAAGACGGGTAGGGCGAGCAGCCGTAACAGATCGGGTCCGGTAGCGACCTCGAATAGTAGCGACGACGACACGGTCGATACTGCGTTCAGGTCCCTCATAAACGCCCGGCATCGCTCATCGATCGACTTCGATTGGCTCTTGCGTTACTTCATTTCGGTCGGAGGCGGCGGCGATCGTCACCGTCGTTCTTCGCTCTTTCACAGTTCGAAGGCAATCTCCCTCTCGTCGGTTT
>CAZLHT010000135.1:0-5021 GCA_964559185.1 uncultured Natronomonas sp. | reverse complement strand
TTACCACGTTCAATATTAATACATTACTTTTTCAACATAAAATCTGGAAAATCACCTCTTATTGTTCCCATTCCCCTCAAATATTCGTAATTCCCTGTTTTATATCCATATATCGATATTCCTAATTCGAACGTCGACAATCCCACCATAGATAACAACCTACTTTCTAAAATATCGAATATAAATATATTTCAATATTTATATAATATCGCATCGCCTCGTCCACCGAATCGGCCGCGAAGTCGAATCCGAACGAGCAACTCGACGTATCCGAGGAGGGCGAAGATGACTGCAAGCGGTCCGAGCAACAGTAAAAACACCGGTCCCCCCTCCGTCGCGGTGAAGGACTGACGGAGCAGTTCGGGGGCGACGAGGACCGCGAAACACACGGTCGGTGCGATGAGTCCCCGGTGTATCGCCGCCCCGACGGGAACCGCGGCTGCTGCGGCCGTGGTCACCGCCAGGATCGGGACGATCGCGGGGGGGTTGACGCCGATCCCGTTCGCCCAGACGGTCACCGCGAGCCCGAATACGCCCCCGATTATTCCGGCGACGACGCCCGCGCCACGGGTATCGTCCGGTAACGGTGGCACGTTCCGGAGCCGGGCTGAGCCGAGTTCGTACCGGCTCCGCAGCCCGAATTCGATGCCCGCGGCGACGACGAACAGGGCGAGCCAGACGTACCACGTCGCCCGATAGCTGGTCAGAAACACCGGGCCATCGACGACGAGATGACCGCCGAGTTCGGACCATTCCGGCATCGGCGTCGTCACCTCGCGATAGGTGGCCCAGCCGAGTACAGCCACCACGCCGACGGTGGGTGCGAGCAATCGAGTGTGCACCGTCACGAGGACGGCGAGAAAGCCGACGATGAACAGCGGAGCGGCGTTTTCCATCGACGCGAGCGGCCACAGTATCTCGGGGGCGGGCTGGAGACGGCGAAACAGCACCTCGACCGCCGCTAGGTGGCCAATTCCACCGAGCGTCGCGACTGCGATCGTCCGACTGGAGGGCCAGGACATACGAGCACCATCGCGGACCTTACCTATAGTGCTTCGGCCGGCGACGGTCGTTCGCTCGACCGGGAAAGGTCGACGTATCGATCCCATCCCTTCGTCGGGGTGTCCGTCGAGCTTTCGGGGGTCTCGATCACATCCGCTCGTTTTCATCGTCGCCCCGACGGGCGAGATACCGGTAGGCCGCGCCGAGGCCTAACGCGCCGCCAGCCGCCGCGAGCAACCACCTCGCTTCGAACTGCTCTGCCCCCTCATTCGTCCCCTCGGGATTTTCCACCGCCCTCTCCTCGGCCTCTTCGGCGGCTTCCGTCGTTTCCTCGGCGGCCTCTCCGGTCCCTTCGGCGGTCTCGTTCGCTTGTTCGATCGCCTCGTTCGCGGTCGTTTCGACGGCGTCGACGACGAATTCCCCGGCCTCGTCGATCGTGAATTGAAGGCGAACCGACGCCGCGTCGAAGGTCCCCGATACGCGTTGCTCGATGACGGGCTCGTCCTCCCGAAGACCAAACGCCTCGAGGGAGTACTCCGGAGTCCCCCCGCCGTCGATCGTGATCTCGAACGCCTCGATCGGACCGACGACCACGGCCGCGTCCGCGTAGGGGGCTCGATCCGGATCGGCGTACTCCGCGACGGGTCGATCGACGAACGCGTCCTCCGGCGCGTAGATCTCGAACGTTCCAGTGCTCTCGAGGCCGAGAAACACCGCGTTCGAGAGCGTCTCGAGAAGCCGATCCCGGCCGTCGAGCAGTCGATCGACCGCCGCGAACCCCATTTCGGGGTGATGATAGAGAAAATCGTCGTAGCCCTCCTTGATCTCGAGGACCTCGCCGCTTTCGGGATCGACGGAGAGCGTCCAGACGAGTTCGTCGTCTTCGTAGTCGGCGGCTCCGTAGTTGGGATCGTAGATGTCGACGTCCGTAACGTCATCCGAACGCTCGTAATCGTACGCCAGCACCTGGTGTGTGCCGGCCTCGCCATCGAGAGCGAGGCCCGCGGTGCCGACCGCGTCGATCCGTCGAGTCACCCGTCCGAGCGATTCGCGGGGGTCGGCCAATCCCCAGCGAAACCCGAGGACTGCGTACCAGAACAGCTCGGCGCGCAGGAGCTGGGACGTCTGGAGCCACCGTATGCGGTCGCCGACGGCGTCGTACGGATCGGTCGGTCGCGGAATCTCGGCGGCCGCATCGACGCCGTCGGGCAGGTCTCCCGGCTCCCGGAAATAGCCCTCGGCAGCAAACGCCATCCCGTAGCAGTGGCCGTTAGTGGCCGTCTCTCCACCGATCCACGAGTAGACGATCCGCGTCATGAGGGCCATCTGCGCACCCGAGAGCGTCGTCGTCCAGGACTCGTCGATCGCGCTCCGGACGTCGTCTCGACTCACCTCGCTGGGTTCGTAGGTGAACTCCTCGCCGTCGGCGTCGGTGCCGACGTCCCCCGACCAATTGGCGAAGCCAAAGCCGTGGACGCCGGGATCGAACTCCGAGGGGTCGGGCGGGTCGCCTCTCGACGACTCGTCGTCGACGCCCGCCCGGGTGCGGCCGTTCCCGGAGAGTGAAATGCCGACGGTCCCCCCGGCCGCGAGCCGTAGCAACCGACGCCGCTGCATGCGACACATGCGGGTGATGACCGTCGGAAACAGTTTTGTTATAGTTTCGTTTTCGTCGATCGTCCACGGCTACGCCGGCCGTACCCTCGGTAACCTCGCCTTTCGCAGTAGTTGTGGCTGGTCATCTCGAGGTATGTGGTCCTCGAACCGCTTCGGGGTGGGATACCTGAGGAGAGTCAGGTCGCCCCGTGGGATGGCCAATCGATCGATCATGAGGCCATCGATTTCTGGAAAGACCAACTGGCGAACGATCTCGTCGACGAAGCAGTTGCTGCGCTCGTCGAAGAACTAATGGAGTGGTTCGTTCCCCAATCTTTGCTGCATATCGGCCCCGGGCAATACAGACGGTTAGTGTCTATCGCTCCCATCCGATTCCCGGGTATGCCATCTCCAGCGGCCGACCACGATCAGGAGAATCACTGCGAACAGTGCGACGACACCGACCCCGAGCGTAGCGTTGGCGTCGTCGCCATCGTCCATATCGATGTCGCCAGCGCCGCCCTCGTCAGCGTCGGGACCACCACCATCGGCATCGGTCGCTCCAGTACTGTCGTCGTCCGGCCCGCTCGATCCGTCGTCCGCGTCGGTCTCGTCGCCCCCACCGTCGATGTCCGTCCCGTCCGATCCGTCGGCTGTGTCGGTGTCGCCCTGGTCGCTCGCGGGGCTCTCGACGCCGACAGCGAACGCCGAGAAGCTGTCGGTGGTCGCCTCGTAGCGGTATCGGGCCCCGGTCTCGTCCACGAGCGTCGTTTCGAGGGCGGTCCACTCGTCGTCGACGTAGTGATAGACGGTCACGTCGTTCGCGTCGCCGTCGTGGTGAGCGAGACGATCCGAGGGGACGCCGACCGCGAGCGTGGTTTCGTCGAGCTCGCCGCCCATGTCGTGCTCGATCGAGAAGTATCCCGTCGTGTCGATGTCCGTTCCGGATTCCAGCGAGGGAACGTCGTCCTCGATGTCCTCGATCCTGTCGGCCTGGCTGATTTCCAGGCCGCCGTCGATGTCGTCGTCGGCCGTCGTTTCGATCCGGTCGACCGTTGCCCGGTCGGAGCTGGCTTCGGACTCGAAGTCGAACGTGAGGGTCGAACCCGCGTTGGCAGCCACCTCCAGCGACGAGGTGCTCACGCCGTTTCGCTGCGTGGTATCGACCGTCGCCGAGAGCTGATCGCCGGCGATTCGAACGCTCTCTGTCGTCCCATCGATCGATCTCGCCGACCCGCCTCCGGACGACGGGGCGGGCACCGAGAACGAAAACCCCTCGCTCTCAGTTTCGAAATCGTATTCGTCGGTGACGGTGACGTTCCACTCGTAGTTCTCGCCCCGATCGAGGTTCGCGACGTTGACCGAAGCCGTCCCGTTCCCCGTCAGGGTGTCGTTCCCGACGACTTCACCGCCGAGGGTGAAGTTCGCGGTGAGTTCGTCCTGCGGGAAGTCCTCGCTCACGACGTTGACTCCGAGGGTCGGCGCGGTGCCGGCGGTCCCGTCATGGGGCGAAGCGGACTCATTGTCGATCGTCGCCGATGTGGCCTCCCGGACGTCGATTCGGCAGTCCGACCCCGCATCCAAATCGAGCGTCGCATCGCCGTCGATGCCGGTCGTCCCGACGGCGACTCGCTCGGCCGCGTCCAAATCGACGGCGTAGACCGTTGAATTCTCGGGAAGGCCACCGACCGTCACCTCGGTGACCGCGTCAGCGTCGTAGACGAGGTCGGCCACGCCCGCCCCGCGATCGACGTCCCGGAACGCGACCGTGGAGACGTCCTCGCCCGCGACGGCCACCGCCTGTTTGTCGTGGGGGTCGACTTCGAGGCCCGCAGCGACGTCGTGGGTCGTGAGGTTCGTCCACGCGCCGTCGATCGAATCAATGGTGACGTCGGTAGCGCCGTCACTCACGAAGGTGGCGTTCGGCGCGAGGTCGACCGTGCGGTTGTCGGAGTACGTAACGGGGCTATCGAGCGTGAGGTTCTGGGTGATTTCGACGGTCGGCCCGTCGTCACTCGCCTCGAAGACCGTGCCGTCGGTGACGGGGACCTGCGCGCTGGCGACGCCGACGGTTGCGGTGGCGAGCAGTGCGACCACCAGTAGGACGGTGGTTAGGTGTGTCGACCAGAAGGTCGTGGAATCGGGCGGCTCGATATCAGTCATCGGCCACGTTCTGTCGGTCGGCAGTTGTATCGATCCCGAGATGTGTTTCGATGTGATTGAGCCGTGATCCCAGTTCGACGGTTCGTTCGCGGAGGCAGTCGTTTTCCCGTTCGAGATCCTCGATCCGTTCCTGCTGTGTCTGAATCGCGTCGACGGCGACCGGAACCACCATGTCGTAGTTCACCCCGAGGTACCCCTCCTCGTCGTCGAGGCGATCGACGGCCTCGGGCACGGCCGCTTCGAGTTCCTGTGCGACGAAT